>NZ_MBET01000025.1:0-87683 GCF_001954215.1 Mycobacterium sp. IS-2888 | reverse complement strand
TCGCGCTCGGGACCGCTCGCGGCATACACCACCGCGTCGGGCGCCAGGGCGATCAAGGCGTCGGCATCGTTGGTGGCCGCGATACCCAACGGTTCGATGCCAGCCAATTCCCCGGCGTCCTGGCCGACTTTGTCGGGCGAATGCACCCATACCCCAACGAGTTCCAGGTCGGGCCGGCGGCGGATCGCATCGATGGCGATCGACCCAACTCCCCCCGTCGACCACACAACGGTACGCACGGGGTTCACCTCCCTACTCATGAGCGGCCGCGGCGCGTTCGAGGTATGGCCACGCCACATCGGGCGGCCCGGCCCACTCCGGCGCACGCAGGTCGAACCTAAGCGTGAACATCAACAGCACCATAACCTAAAATTTGTTCGTTAGGATAGTGTGCGCTCTCTTAACAGGAGGTACGAAATGGCAGCTCAGCGCGTAGTGGTCTGGGCGACCGGCGGCATCGGGTCGATCGCGATCCGCACTATCCACCGACGCCCCGATCTGGATCTGGTCGGCGTGTGGGTGCACTCCGCGGAGAAGGTCGGCAGGGACGCCGGCGAACTCGCCAATGGCGAGCCGATCGGCCTCGCCGCCACCAATGACGCGGACGCGCTGATCGCCCTCAAACCCGATTGCGTCATCTACGCGGCCAGCGGTCCCGAGCGCGACGGCGCCGCCGTGCCCGACTACTTGCGGCTGCTAAAGGCAGGGATCAATGTCGTGTCGACGTCGTCCACGAGTCTGGTGTATCCACCTTCGTATGTCGCGCCGGAATGGCGCGACCAACTCGAGGCGGCCGCCAGCTCCGGCGGCGCATCCTTCTATGTCTCGGGCATCTTTCCGGGTTTCGCCTCGGATCAGCTGGCGTTGCTGATGACTACGCAGTCGAAGCGAATCCGCACCATCACGGCGAGCGAGGTCGCCCTCAACGACCATTACCCGGTGGCCGACGTGATGATGGACGGGATGGGCTTCGGCCGTCCACTCGATTTCGAGCCGATGCTCTCGACGCCGGGATTCATCGAAATAGCCTGGAAGGCACCGATATACCTGATCGCGAGCGGGCTCGGGGTCGAGGTCGAGCGCATCAACGGTTCCCTCGACAGGGAGCTGACCGATCGCGATATCGAGGTCGCGTTCGGCACCGTCAAGGCGGGCACCTGCGGCGCGGTGCGGACCCGCGCGGCGGGCGTCGTCAAGGGCCGCGAGGCCATCGTGATCGAACACATCATCCGGATGGCCCGCGACGTCGCCCCCGGGTGGCCGACGTCGGAATGCGACGCGACCTATCGGGTCGACATCGAAGGCGATCCGGACATTCACTGCGTCATGACCCTGGGGGCGGCCGAGGGTCGCGGCGCGGGGCGCGCTGCGATGGCGGCCACGGCCATGCGCGTGGTCAACGCGATCCCGTACGTGGTCGATGCGCCGCCCGGGCTGCTCAGCTCGCTGGACATCCCGACGACCCTGCCGCGGGACGTCTTTGATTGAACGTTGACGCAGCTCTCAGCAGGCACGTAGCGTACGTGGACAAATATTAGGTCATCTAGGAGTTTGGGTGTTTACACTGCGTTTCGATATGCGCGCTCCTTCCTGGGGAGCGCCGCCAGCCGCGCTGTACGCCGCTGTGCCCGAGATGTGTGCCTGGGCCGAGGATCACGGTGGCCTCGCCGCCGTGCTGTGTGAGCACCACGGGTCCGAGGACGGGTACCTGCCGTCGCCGATGATCCTGGCGCCGGCCATTGCGGCGCGCACACAACGGCTGGCGATGAACCTGATCCTGATTCTGCCGTTCTACGACCCGGTCCGGCTGGCCGAGGACATGGCGGTCCTCGACATCGTCAGCGGGGGGCGGGCGTCCTACACCCTGGCGCTGGGGTACCGGCCCGAGGAGTTCGAGCACTTCGGCTTGGAAATCACCAAGCGCGGCAGGCTCGCCGACGCAAAGCTCGGGCTGTTGCGCCGGTTGCTCGCCGGAGAAACCGTTGACGAGGATGGGCGTCGCATCACGGTGACGCCCACGCCGCTGACCGTGGGCGGGCCGTCGATGATGTGGGGCGGTGGAACATTGGCGGCAGCCCGCCGCGCCGGCAGGTACGGCCTGGGCATGCTGGGCAACGCCAACGAACCCGGCATGCAGGAGGCCTACGAGGAGGCATGCCGCCAGCACGGTCATACGCCCGGCCCGACGATGTTTCCCAGCCGCGACACCCCGTCAGTCGTTTTCGTGGCCGAAGACGTGGACCAGGCGTGGGAAGAGCTCGGCGAGCATCTGTTGCATGACGTGCGAACCTATGCCGCCTGGAATCCCGGGGACGAGACGACGGCCGGCTTCTCGCACGTAGCCACGGTGGACGAGCTGCGCGAGGCCGGGAAGTCCCACGTGATCATCTCTGTGCCGGAAGCGATTTCGCGGGTTCGCTCCGGGCAGGTACTCAACTTGTCGCCGTTGTGCGGCGGCTTGCCGCCCGAAGTCGCGTGGCCATACCTCAAGCGGGTTGGCGAGGTCGTGCTGCCCGAGGCTCTGTCGGAGAGGACATCGCTATGACCAGTGCGACCGGGGTGTACTACGACCCGTTCGATTTCGACATCGACGACGACCCGTATCCCGTCTGGAAGCGGCTGCGCGACGAAGCCCCGCTGTATCACAACGACAAGTACAACTTCTACGCGTTGAGCCGGTACGAGGATGTCTCTCGCGAGCTGATGAACTTCGACACCTTCAGGTCCGGCCGCGGCACCACCATGGACATCATCATGAGTGGTGTCGAGGTTCCGCCGGGAATCATCCTCTTCGAGGACCCACCGATTCACGATCTGCATCGTCGTTTGCTCTCAAGGGTTTTCACGCCGCGGCGGATGGAGGCGATCGAGCCGCTGACCCGGGCGTTCTGCGTTCGTGCGCTCGACCCGTTGGTGGGAACGGGAAAGTTCGATTTCGTCGAGAACCTCGGTTCGATGATCCCGATGCGCACGATCGGCTACCTGCTGGGCATCCCCGAAGACAGCCAGGAGTCGATTCGCGACCGCGGCGGCCGATCACTCACCCTCAAAGAGGGCACGTTCAGGCCCGCCACGAAAGAGTTTTTCGAGCAGAGCTATCAGATGTTCGCCGACTACATCGACTGGAGAGTGGACCACCCCTCCGATGACCTGATGACCCAGTTGCTCAACGCCGAAGTCGAGGAGGACGGATCGACCCGGCGGCTGACGCGGGTCGAGGTGCTGCAGTACACCAGCATGATCGCCGGCGCGGGGAACGAGACCACCACGCGCCTGATCGGCTTCGCCGGCCAGCTGCTGGCCGAACACCCCGACCAGCGGCGGCAGATCGTCGAGAACCCGTCGCTGATCCCGATGGCCATCGAGGAGGTCTTGCGCTACGAGGCGCCCTCACCGGTCCAGGCGCGGTACGTCGCCCGCGACGTCGAGTCTCATGGCACGACGATTCCCGAGGGTTCGATCATGTTGTTGCTCAACGGATCCGCCAACCGCGACGAGCGTAGGTATCCCGAGGGCGAGAAGTTCGACATCCATCGTGGCGACACCCATCTCAGTTTCGGCCACGGGCTGCACTTCTGCCTTGGATCGGCGTTGGCGCGCATGCAGGCGCGGGTCGCCTTGGAGGAGGTCATCAAGCGCTGGCCGGACTGGGAAGTCGACTACGCCAACGCCCGCAAGGCACACACGTCGAGCGTGCGGGGCTGGTCGAAGCTGCCGGTCTTCACCGGCTAGGCGCCTACTTGGGTTGGTTCGGGACGCCCGGGAACAACTGGCCCGTCGGCCCCGCGGTCACCCAGCCGCCCAGCTTCGTCACGAGATGCGGCGCGAAAACCGCGCCGTAGAGCACATTTCCGATGACGACTGCGGCGACGATGGACAGCACCGATGCTTGCAGACGACTCGTCGACCTTTTGTCGGCCCACGTCTCGATGACATTTCGTCCCTCCGAATCGGTCCGCCCGAGGAGGTAGGTGAAGACCATCATCTGGATGCCCATCGCGAGGGAGTCGTACAGCGGATACTGATGGATGGTCCCCTCACGTATCGCGAGCCCGGAGATCACGCGGCCGTAATAGAAGACGCCGAGCTTCGCGCCGAGGAACCCGTTGAAGAGCAGCGCCCAGCAGAACCCGATGACGAGGCCGACAGTCAATAGCGTTGTGGGCCTGCGCCATTGGAATTTCGAGCTCAGCCATCGCCCGAGCGCCGCGCCCGTCACGGCGGGCAGCACGAAGTAGGAGATGTAGCCGATAGGAACGAACAAGGGCAACCCACCCCACGTCATGTTCAGCGGCCACCACGACGGCATGCGGGGGATAGCGGGCGGGAACTGTGCGTACATCGCCCAGTCGTAGGGCGCCTCGATCCACGAGAACGAGATCGCCGAGATGCAGAGGAGCAGGAGCGGGTGCACGCGGCCCTGGCGGATGCTCAGGTACAGACCGACCGCGGTAAACGCGATGCCCCCCACGATGGCGAAGCCACTGGCCGCCTGCATCAACGGCGTCATCGCGGTGGTCATTGGTCGCGCCCTTGACCCCGGCGTGCTTGTGGGTCGTAGCGAAGCACCAAGCCGAATATCAGGACGATCAGGCCGAACAGCGTGCCGAGCATGATGACAGCGCCCACGTCCGCGCCCCTTTCGCTACGAGGTCGAGTAGATAGTGGATGCTATCTTAAAAGACGTGTCCCAGCGACCCTCCACAACGAAGACGCCCCCTGCCGCCACGCGCCGACCCCGTGGCGCGCCGCGCAAGCTCCTGCTCGACGCGGCGCGAGATCTGTTTGCGCGCCAGGACTACCGCAGCACCACGACGCGTGAAATCGCCCAGGCTGCCGGCGTCACCGAACACCTGCTGTTCCGCCATTTCGGTTCGAAGGCAGCGCTGTTCCGGGAGGCCCTCGTCCTGCCGTTCACCAGTTTCGTCGACGAATTCGGCCGGACGTGGCAGTCGGTTATCCCCGAGGAGACCAACGAGGAGGACTTGGCCGGGCACTTCGTCGGGCAGCTCTACGACGTGTTCGTCGAACACCAGGGTCTCCTGTTGACGCTGATGGCATCGCAGACGCTGAGCGCGGAGGAAATGGCCGACGCCGGCATTGCCGACGTCAGGCGGGCGCTGAAGGTGCTCGGCCGGATCAGCGCCGAGGGCATGCATTTGCGTGGGATGCGCGCGGATCATCCTGACCTGCCGGCCCATTCGACGGTGGCGATGATCGCCGGCATGGCCGCGTTGCGTTCGACGTACTTTGGGACCAAGCAGCCGTCGAGGAAGGTCATCGTCGAGGAACTCGTCCAGGCGATCCTGCACGGCTTCCTGCACCGCAACGACTGACCTAAGGCCATCGCGCCTCGAGCGTGACGCTGCAGTCACGCTGGAGCTCGAACGTGACTGCAGCGTCACGTTCGAGCCCCGCAGCGTTACGCCCGCGACGGCCGTAGCAGGCCCGACGCGACGATCGCGACGGCCATCCACGCGGCCGCGTAGCCGAAGGCGACCGCGGGCGACGCCACCGTGTAGAGCACGCCCGCGACGACCGTGGCCACCACGTCACCCGTTGCCTGTACCGCACCGAGCACACCGAATCCGCTGCCGCGCAACCGGTCCGGAAGCAACTGGGAAACAACGGCCGATTGGGTGGGTTCGGCCAGGCCGATGCCCGCTCCGGCAAGCGCGAAGCCCAGCGCGATGGCTAGCGCGCTGTGCGGGCCGGCCGCAAACACCGCATAGCCCATGACATAGACGGCCGCGCCGGTGGCGAATACCGTGCGTGGGCCGGTCCCGTCGTACCATCGCCCGGCAATCAGCGAAGCCGCCGTGGCGACCGCGTTGTGGAGCGCGTAGATCAGGATCGCCAGCGACGTCGCCGCGGTCACCGTCCGGTGCGGGGAAGTGAGTAGCTGAGTGGAACGCAGGATCAGCAGAGTTGTTGCGACGTTGCCGAATTCGAATAGCGCCACCGGCAGCAAGGCGCGCAGCATTCCGGCGTCGCGCAGAGCACCGAACTCGAATCTCCGCCTGGCCGGGCGGCCGTTGGAGTGGTTGCGGCGACGGGCCTCGCGTGCGGCCACCAGGATCGCGGCCACGGCGAACAACCCCGGAATTGCGGCCAGGTACAGCGTGGGGCGGATGCCAACCCAGGCCACCAGCCCGGCCGCGAGCAGCGGGCCCACCACCGCACCCAGGTTGTCCCCGGCGCGTTCGAGCCCGAATGCCCTGCCGTGTGCCGAGTCCGGGATCAGGGACGCCAGCAGGGCGTCGCGCGACGGCCCCCGCACGCCACGAGAGACCCAGGCGAGGGCGCGCAGAATCCCGACCTGCCATACCGTTACCGCCGCGCCGATCGCCCCGGTCGCCAACGCGGTGCCCAGGTAACCGGCCGACGAAACCCGTCCTCGCCGGTCGGGATCGTTGGCGAGCGGTCCGCCGACCAGCTTCATCACGCCGATCAGCGCGTCGCTGATCCCGTCGATGACGCCGAGTGCGGCCGCGGAGGCGCCCAGTGTGCCGGTCAGAAACGCGGGCAGCACCGACGTGGTGGCCTCGTGGCCCGCATCGGAGAAGAAGCTCGCCGCTCCCACCGCCCCGACGCCGGGGGTCAGCCAACGCCGGTCGCCGGCGTCGTCGATTACCGCGTCACGACGATCCTCGTCGGCGTAACCGGTCACGCGCTTTGATCCACCAGGACCGCGCCGTCGGGTTGATTCCCGAGCGTCTGGAGCGCAATGTCGTCCCCCTGGGCCGTGAGGCGAACGATCTGGGCCAATTGCCCGGGGGCGTCGCACTGCAGATAGTGATCGGCGCTTGGCAGCACCCAGTAGCGGTTTCGACCGGGCTTGTCCTTGAGATACGCCTGCCAGACGTGGTTGGGGACACGCAGCGGCGAGACGTTGTCGTGCACGCCCCAGACCACCGTGGTGTTGACTTCGCTCTTGGAAAGCGCTTCGAGCCAACTGGTTTCGTCGGCGGCGCGCTCGTTCAGGTACTGAATCGTGTCGGGCAGCACGCGGATGCCGTCATTGTGGGCGAAACATTTCGCCAGGGCGGCGATCTCCGGGTCCTGCGCCGTCCGCCGCGGCATGAAGGTGCTGGCTCCCAGGCCGGCCGCGAGCAGCTCCGGCGTCGTCGCCGCCGCGGTGGCGCGTCCCGTGGCGGGGTCGAGCATCGCGGTTTGGAACGCGGTGAGGTTCGACAGGGGCAGGTAGATGTTGGCGTTGGTCAAGATGAGGTCGACGGGCACGGCCGCTTGGTCGTGCGTCGCCAACATCTCCAGCGCGATCATGCCGACACTGCTTCCTCGATCGTGGGTGAGCATGCGGTATTGGCTCAGGTTCCACACCTGGGTGATCGCGTAGACGAGCAGGCGCGCGTCGTCGTACAACGAATAGACGTACGGCTCCGGTGGTTTGTCGGACAATCCGTAGCCCGGAAAGTCCAGCAGATACATGTCGAACTCGGCGCTCAGCTCATTTGACAGGGCGAAGTAGTCGATGCTCGACGTCGGAAAGCCGTGCACCAGTACCAGTGCGGGTGCCCCGGGCGTGCCGCAGCGGCGGCTGAACACGGTAAGTTCCTGCCCGTCGTTGGCAGCGGTGGTCGACCGCCAACGAAGTTCGGTACTGCCCTTCTGCCACTCCGCGAAGATGTCCAAGCTGCCAGCATCCCAGAGGGAATCGCGGTTAGACAACACGTGTCACAGAAAGTTCGGGCTATGCCATTTTGCCCGCCTCACAGCGACAACGGGGCACGTCGGTGTAGCAATGGCCGGGGTTGTCGCTGTGAGGCGGGCAAAAGGTCACCCGCATATCTCTGGTGACTGTAGTGACCGATGGGACTGCGAGAGCCCTTCACGGGCACGTCACGTGAATCCCGAATGTCACCTGACGCGTGCTGCTTTGTCCGGGCGCCGACCCTTGGCCCGCCCCGGTCACCGTGTAGCTCTTGCCCTCCTTGCTCGCCTGGACCTGAGTCGGAGTCTGCACCGACTGGTAGGGCAACTGATATTGACCGTCTTCCACCTTGAGCGAGATGGCGAAGCCGTCGACGCTCGGTGGTATCTCGTCGGACAGCGCCAGCGATATCGACGCTGCATCGTCATGCACGGTGATGCGGGTGGTCAGATCTCCCGACTCCGCCGGTGTCGCACTCGGTTTCGCCGCGGAGGTACTGCAGTCGACTCTGCTGTAGATGGTGTGGGTGTGCTGGTCGAGCATGACGGTGGCGCCGGACACCGCCGGACTCGAGCTTGCCGGAGGGGCGCCTCTTTTGGTGGAACAGGCCGACGTGACGGCCACCAGGACAACGACACCGACGACGATTTGTCTCACGGCCACGCTTCCCATCTGATCATGGTCCGCAGCGGGCCGGCGAACACGGGTCGTACGGCAGACGATCGCCACCGCTCTTCGATCAGCGGCGCCATCGCACCGGTGACGGTGAGCGGGTCGTCGTCGAGGTAAACGACGGTGATGTATTGGTGGTCCCTTCGCCAACCGCGCGGTATCTGCCAGGCGGTGGTGGACCCGAATGTCCAGGCGCCCGCGGTGCCGGGCGTGGCGAGCAGTGCCGGATAGTGTTCGGCGTGCAGCCATTGCAGCCACTCGTCGGAGCGGCCGTTGGTGGGCTCTTCGACGATCAGCAGGATGCCGCGGTGCGGCCGGAACGGCACGACCTCCGCGGAAATGAGTGCGCGCGGCGCGGATTGCCACTGCAGGAGGCGCAGCCCGGCCACTTGCAGCGACGGTCGTGTGGCGGGGAAGCGGCCATTGTCGCGCAGGGTGCGACCGAGTACGACGAAGTCGTCAAAGGTTTGTTCCACGGGGTCGCCGACCAGGTAGTGCACGGCGTTGCCGACCTCGCCGAGCGGTCCGTCGGCCGCCAAGCGATGCTCGGCGTAGTCGCCGTCGGCGATCCAGCGCAACCCGTGCACGATGCCCGGCAGTTGGTATTGCTCCGGCATGTGATCCAGCAGGTGCCAGCGCAAGTAGCTGCCGTCGTCGTCGGGTGGTGGCGCCGCGGTGAGGCTGAAAACACCTGCCTTGACCCGGTTCACGGGGATCCCTCGGGGGCGTGCAGCTCCGCGAGCGCGTGCAGATTCTCCAGGTAATGCTGCAGCGACGTGTGGGTGAACCACGCGCTGACGATGGTGGCGCCGTGTGCGGCGGTGTCCGCGAGGACGTCGCGGGTGCGTTCCGGCTCGTTGATCGGGTCCAGCGGCACCGCGGGTGGCAGGACGACCTCGAACCCGGGCTGAAGTTCGAAGCGGCCCAACCAGTCTCGGACCTGGCGTGGGCTCACGCTGAAGGGAGCCCAGCCGTCGGCGAGTGTCGCGGCCCGGCGCAGCGAGCGCAGCGTGCGTCCACCGATCCAGATTGGCACATGTTCCTGGACGGCGCAGGGGTCGACGACCATCCCGTCGAACGCATAGAACTCGCCGCGGTATGCCGGTTCGACGACCGACAGGGAGGCGCGCAGCGCCCGCAACGCATCGTCGCCGCGCGGTCCGCGATCGTCAAACGGCGCCCCGATGAGGTCGAACTCTTCCTTGAGACTGCCCACGCCGACTCCGAGAATGAGTCGGCCCTTGCTGACTTTGTCCAAGGTGCCGTAGCGCTTGGCGATCTCGAGCGGGTGGTGATAGGCGAGCACCAGCACGTGCGTGGCCAACCGTATTCGCTGGGTGCGTGCGGCCAGGTAGCCCAGCGTGGCCAGCGGATCCCAGTAACGCGTGCCGCGGCGAGCCCGTTCGGCAGCGGGCAGCGCGATGTGCTCGCTACAGGTCAGGTGGTGGTAGCCGAGTTGGTCTGCGGCTTCGGCAATCTGCGCCAGGTCGTCGATCGACGCGGTCTTCTCCCAATCGCCACTGGACCCGGGCAGCATCGTCACCACCGGCGTTGCGACCGACAGCTTAGCGGCGCTCATCCCTGCATGTACCCTCCGGCGTCGACGGGAATCGATTGCCCTGTGATGGTACGGCTTTCGTCGCTGGCTAGGAACAGCGCCAGGTTGGCGACGTCGTCGGGCGAGGAAATATCTTGCAGCGCAACTCCTTTGAGGGACGTTGCGCGCTGAGTCGCGAAGTCAACGCCTTGCTCGTCGGCCATCCGTTGGACCCAGTCGCGAAACAGTTCGGTGTCGATGGCGCCGGGCACTATGCAATTACACCGAATGCCGTACGAACCCACTTCCAGCGCAACGGCCTTGGTGAACGCGCGAAGCGACGCCTTCGCCGTGACGTAGTGCGTTTTGCGAACCATGCCGGTGTAGCTGGCCGTCGAGGAGAAGTTCAGGATGACCCCGCGACGGCGCTGCAACATCGACCGGTTGAGCACCTCGCGGGTGCACAGCATCGCCGCCGTGACATCGATGGCGATCGTGGCGTTCCAGTTGTCCAGCGTCTGCTCCCAGATCCAGCGGTCCTGACCGGGCGCGGCCGCGTTGTTGCAGAGGATGTCGACCTGGCCGAACTCGTCGACCGCTCGCGTCACCATGGCGGCGACGTCACGCTCGTAGGTCACATCGGCCCGCATCGCGATGGCACCGGGACCCGCCGCTTCGGCGGCGCTATGGACCAGCTCCTCGCGGCGTGCGGCGAGCAAGACCCGGGCGCCCTCGCGGACGAACATCGAGCCCAGCACCGGCCCCAGTCCGGTGCTGGCCCCGGTGATGATCGCGACCTTGCCGGCCAGCCGGCCCATCATGTTTCGAGCCACTCGTGGATTCGCTGGGCGACGGCCTCCCAGCCGGGCTCGAGCATCATGTCGTGGCCCATTTTGGGGAAGAGCTCGGCCTCGACGCGATACGCACGCGCGGTCGCGCGGACTTCCCGCTGCGTGAAACAACCGTCTCTCTCGGCGCCGATGACCAACAGCGGGGTGGTGATGCGACTTGGTCTGGGCAGGTTGAGGAACAGCATGTCGAGCACGTGCTTTCCGAGATTCTCTTCGCCGAGCTGTGCGGTGTAGCGCGCCAGGTCGGCATCGGGAGTGAGCTCGGAGAAGAAACTTTCGCGGGCCAATTCGGGTGTGGCACCGATGCTGCGCAGTGATTTGGTCTTCGCCAGTTCCGTTGCGGTCAACCACGGGTGGCGCCGGAACCTGCGCAGCAGGAATCCGGCGACCCCTCTCACAGGGACGGGGGCGAGCAGCACGGCGGCCGGCGCATCGTGCGACTCCAGGTACTTCTGCACGACGAAGCCGCCCATGGAGTGGCCGATCACGATGGGTGGTCTGGGCAGGCTCCTCGCGACCGAATCGACGTCGTCAACGAGATCCGCCATCGAACAAAATTGCATGCGCTTGGGTGCGGGGCTCTTGCCGTGCCCGCGAAGGCTCAGGGCCAGCGATCGGTAGCCCTTGTCCGCGAAGAAGTCGAGGAAATGCTCGTCCCAGCACCACGCGCCGTGCCAAGCGCCGTGGACGAAGAGCAGTGGTATGTCGGATTCATGGGAGGGCCGCTTTTCGATCACTTCGAGCACGCCGCTGAGATTAGCTTTAGGCCACCCGTGGCGAGGCGGAACTTAGAATGTGACCGCTGCCGAGCCCTAGGAAGTGCTGCACCATGATGCCGGATTGTGAACAGCGCACGCTGGTCTTGTCCGCGTTTCCGGCCGAGGCCGACGCGGTGCTGTCGCACACCACGCTGGACCCCAAGCCCGTGGTGGTTGCCGACCGTCGGCACTTTTACCTCGGCACGATCGCAGGCAAGAAGGTGGTCGTGGCGATGACCGGCGTCGGCATGGTGAACGCCGCCGACACCACCGAGATCGCCCTCGCGCATTTTGCCCACGCGACTTCCATTGCCGCGGTGGTATTTTCGGGTGTCGCCGGCGGCGGCGGGCGCACCAGCATCGCGGATGTCGCCGTACCGGCGCGGTGGACGCTGGACGAGGGCGCGAGGTTTCGTCCGGTCGATGCCGGCATGCTGGCCACGGCCAAGAAGTTGTCGGTCGAGCTGGCGCACGTCAACCTGCCGCGCTACCCGCAGGTGTTCGTCGGCGGCGACGGGTGCAGCTGGGACAACAACAACGGCGCGGCGTTCCCCTGCATCCCGAACGGCGGCAACGTTTTCGGCTGCGAACCCGGCAGCGCGCCGGACCGGTCGCGTTTGCATACCGGCAACTTCTTTCAGGCGGCGCTGCCCTGGCTGAGAAAGGCGCTGCTCAGCAACCTGAAGATCAGGTCGGCGGCAGACCCGGCCTTCGACGCGACGGACATGGAGACCGCCGCTGCGCAGGCCGTGGCGGACGCACACGGCGTCCCATTCCTGGGGATCCGCGGTATCTCGGACGGGCCCGGAGACCCACTGCACCTGCCGGGCTTTCCGTTCCAGTTCTTCCACTACTACAAGGTCGCGGCCGGCAACGCCGCCCGGGTAACCGAGGCGTTCCTGCGAAGCTGGGGCGACTGAAGTTCTATTCGGGACCGCGGCGCACCGGGCGGCTCGGGTCCGAACACCACTCGGACCATGACCCGGGAAACAGCGACGCCGCGCGGCCGGTCGCCGCGAGCGCGGCGATCACGACACTTGCCGTGACCCCCGAGCCGCAGTAGGCGCCCAACGGGCTGTCACCAGAGATACCGCGATCGGAAAGCAATTGGGCGAGCGCAAGATCGCCGACAAACGTGCCGTCGGCGGCCAGCACCGCGGTGCTCGGCAGGTTCTTCGCGCCGGGGATATGACCGGCGACGGGGTCGAGCGGTTCGACGTCACCGCGGAAGCGTTCCGGCGCGCGAGCGTCGAGCAACGTCACGGCGCCCGATTGCTCGGCAGTCAACGTCGGTCGGCCCCCGGCGTACAAATTGTCGTGCGGCACAGTCACATTCCCCGGCTGCGGGTCGACGAGACCGCTCTCCAGACCGTGTCCGGCGGACCGCCACGCCGACAGGCCGCCGTCCAGAATCCTTACGTTCGGCAGCCCCGCCGCGGTCAACACCCACCACGCCCGCGCGGAGCCGGCGCGATTCCAGTCGTCATAGACCACGACCGCCGAGTCGGTCCGAATACCCCAGCGGCGCGCGGCGGACTCCAGATCGCGGCCCGACGGCAGCGGATGTCGTCCGCGGCCGGCAACCGTGTGATCGCTGAGCTCGTCCTCGAGTGACACATACACCGCGCCCGGGATGTGGCCCTCCAGGTACGCCGGTCGCCCGTCGGGCTCGTCGAGGCGCCAACGCACATCCAGGACGGTGAGCGGATCGCCGGCCGCGATGAGGTCGGCCAGCTCCGTGACCGTGATCAGGACCCGGTCGCGCGGTTGCACCGATCGAGCGTAGCTACGCGGTTCCCAGCGATGCCAGCATGCCCGCCGCCGCGCGTTGCCAGGTGAAGTTCTCCGCGCGGCGCCGCGCGGAACTGCGGCGGTGCCGCTCGGGTCGGCTGACGATGGTGCCGACGGCTGTCGCGATGGCGAAGGGATCGTTGTCGGCCAGGGCGCCGCTGTCGGGGGTGACGATCTCGGTCAGCGCCGACGTGCGCGAGACCACGGCCGGCGTCCCGCACGCGAGCGATTCCAGCGCGGCGAGCCCGAACGTTTCGTGCGGCCCGGGTGCCAGGGTCACGTCGGCCGTGGCGAGCAACCCCGCGACCGCGTGGCGGTCGTTGATGAAGCCGGTGAAGTCGATCGGAAGCCGGGCGGCCTGCCGCTGCAGCCTGGCCCGCAACGGGCCCTCGCCCACGACGACCAGCCGGGCATCGACGCCGGCGTGGCAGAGGGCGCCGAGCGCGTCGATGCTGCGGTCGACGCGTTTTTCCACCGACAGCCGGCCGCAGTGGACCAGCAGGATCTGTTCCGGTGTGGCCCATCGCCGCCGCACCAGGTACGAGTGCCGCCGCGGGTGGAAGGTGTGCAGGTCCACGCCCAGCGGGACGGTGACGGTGTTCGTCGCTCCGATACGGTCGAATTCCTCGCGAGCGAAACCCGTGGTGCACACCACGGTGTCGTAGTTGGCGGCCGTGCGCCTATTGGCGAAGTCCGCGAACTTCTCCGCGGCCCGACGCGGAAGTATCTGTCCCACAAGGCGATCCAGGCGCTCATGGGAGATCATCACCGTCTTGGCGCCGAATTCGCGGCCCCAAGGCCCCAGCGATCGCAGCGTGAGCCGGTCGGAGACCTCCAGCGCGTCGGGTTTCAGCGACGCCACTAGCGCCCTGACCGGCCACGGCATCACCGCACGGTAGCCGCCGGTAAATGGAATCAGCCTGGCGGGCAGGGTGATTCGTACGACACCCGTCCGCAACTCGGTGTGCTCGGTCCGCGGGCCGGGGACGATCAGAAACACCTCGTGTCCCGTGGCGCAGTATTCGGCGCCGAGCCGGTCCACTGCGGTGCGAAGGCCGCCGGAGCGCGGGCCATAAAAGTTGGCGACCTGTACGACACGCATACCGTGAGGACACCCGCCGCGCCTGTGCACTCAACGATGTGGAACCGACGGGTGCCTGAACAGTGGGTGAATTCGTCGGCGGAAGGCCTGCTCGTCTCACTCGGCGTGGCGACGGGCGAGAATCGCTGCGGTCTCGCGGTCGGCGGGCAGGAACGCCTCCAGGCGCAGCTCCGACACGGTGACGTCGAGTGCGGTGACGAACGTCGAAATCGTTGCCACCAGCCGTACGTCGCCGTCGGGGGAGCGCAGGTGCAGCGGCACGGCGAAGCCCAGCGATTCGATCGGCTTGCCGCCCGGCGCCGGCAGGCCGTACGCCTCCAGTTCCTCGATGAGCGCATCGAGCCGTGGGTGCGGGCCACGCTCACGCAGACCATGCAAGATGTGCCGGCGCCAATCGTCGAGATTTACGATGCGCGCGGCCATGCCCTCGGGATGCAACGCGACGCGCAACACGTTGATCGGTGGCTTCAGCAGCGACGCCGGCACCCCCTCTGTGAGCAACCCGAAGGCGCTGTTGGCGGCGACGAGTTCGCCGAACCCGTCCATGACCATCGCGGGATACGGCAGGTGGCCGTCGAGGACGTGTTGCAGCGCCTCCCGCACCGGTTCCAGCAGCGGCGCATCCGGGGGCGACTCCGGGTGCGCCGGCGCGAAGCCCGCCGCCGAGAGCAGCGCGTTGCGCTGCCGCAGCGTCAGTTGCAGCGAGTCGGCCAACCTGCTGACGATTTCGCGGCCCGGCACTGATCGCCCCTGCTCCAGGAAGCTCAGATGCCGCTGTGTGGTGCCGGCCTCGTTGGCCAGGTCGATCTGACTCAGCCGGCGCCGGGCGCGCCATTCGCGCAGGACCGCGCCGAAGTCTTCCGGCGCCGAAACGGACATGCCAACAGTCAACTCATTTGTCGCGCTGGACGCTATTCCTTGCAGGGAATTGCCGTGCATCATTCCCGGCGACACGATCGCGATATGGATCAGCCAGTCTGCATTGGTGTCATGCCGCCGCTCGCCGCCGAGCCCTGGGCCGGGACCGATCTGCGTGGGCTCCTCGACTTCGCCCGCGCCGTTGAAGAGCTGGGGTTCGACTCGCTGTGGGCCAACGACTCGTTGGTGCGGCCCCGCATCGAGGCGCTGACGTTTCTCTCGGCAGCGGCCGCCATCACCGACCGGATCACTCTGGGCACCGCTGCGTTACAGCCGGTGCTGCGGCGGCCGGTGCAGACCGCACAGGTGCTGGCCTCGATTGACCGGCTATCGGGTGGGCGGCTGGCGGTGGCGGTCGGCGCCGGCTTCCCGGGACTGTCCGAGGTGGAATACGCCGCGTCGGAGGTGCCATGGGCCCGAAGGTTCGCGCGCCTCGACGACACCGTCGCGTTGTGGCGCCAGCTCTGGAACTCCAAGGAGCCCAGCTCTTTTCATGGTGCCGTGCTGCACCTCGACGACATTCCGGCCGGCATCACTCCGTTCAACGCGTCCGGTCCACCGGTGTGGCTGGCCGCGGACACCACCGGTGCGCGGGCTCGAGCCGGCCGCTTGTACGACGGGTGGCTCCCGTATCCCCCGACGCCGCAGGGCTATCGGTCGGGTCTGCTCGAGGTGCGCGCCGCCGCCCAAGGTGCTGGGCGCGGCGCCGATGCCGTCACGCCGGCGTTGTTCGTCACCGTGCTATTGACAGACGATGCCGACGGAGGGCGAGCTGCCTTGGATCACTTCGCAACCCAGACATATGGATTCGGCATCGATGTTGTCGAGCAAATCCAGACGTTCGCGGCCGGGACACCCGACGCCGTGACCGCCCGGCTGGCAAGCTTCATCGACGCGGGCGCGCGGCATCTGGTCTGCCGGATAGGTGTCCTCGGTCCCGATGGGTTCATCGAGCAGCTGCACCGACTTTGCAACGTAACGGTGGCGCTGCGATGATCATGCGGCCAGGGCCCGATCGAGACCAGACCGTGCACGGCCTACTCGACGAATATCGTTCATTCGCCGAACTCATTGGCGCACTGGATGATTCGGACTGGATCCGTGAAACCCGCTGCTCGGGGTGGCAGGTGCGCGACGTCGCCGGCCACGTGGTGGGCCAGGTTCTCGACACGGTCGGCGGCACCATCGGCAGTCGCACGCCCGACGACCAGGCCGCGGCCCTGCGCGGCGAATCGCCTGAGGCGCTCGCGGGGCGACTGCGGAGCGCAATGGATTCGGTTGCGCGCCTTGCGGAGGTGTTCGACGACGCGGCCTGGTCGGGGCCAAGCCCGGTCCCTGGACTCACCCTTGGCCAGGGCGTGCACGCGCTGCTGAACGACGCCTACGTGCACGCGGACGATATTCGGGCCGCCGTGGGGCTGCCGTTCGATGCCGGCCCTGGCCTGCGCGCCAGCGTTGACTTCGTGCTCGGTGCGCTGCAGCGCGATGACGCCGCCGCTGCAGACCCGGCCGTCGCGCGCTTGTTGGGCGTCTCGAGCGAGCGCTTCGAGCAGGAAACCGGCATGGCGGCGCACGATTTCTTGCTCGCCGCCACCGGCCGGGGCGATCCAACGCGCCTAGGGTTGCCCGTCAGCGTGAACATCTACCGCTGAGTTGTCACATCCGTCACTTTGGCCTCCCGGGGGAAGGGGTGCTCGTTTTGCCCGCCTCACAGCGACAACTCGGTCGGTGTCGCACCCGTATGTGACCGTTCGATGATGAACCTTCAAGGAATCGAGCTTCGTTACGTGCTCGCGATGCAATTGGCCGTCCACGGGCCGGGAACCATCGCCGAGTTGATCAATGCGCTGAAATGGCACGGCTTTTGCGTGCGCGGCAGGCCATCGAAGGTCATCTCGGATGCGCTGCGGTGGGAGATGGCGCGCGGCAGGGTGCGGCGACTTGGGCGGGGTCGCTACGGACCGGGCTACATGCCGCGTGGCACCGAGCATCGGATACACAAACGTGTGCTGGAGTTGCGGGCGGCGGCCAAGTTGTCGCTATGAGGCGGGCACAAAGGGTGCCGCCTCTCCGGCGAGATTCGTGAGGCGCGTGTGACGTACCGAGGACGACGTAGATTTAACTCACTCGTCGTCGGCGGCGTTGAGCAGCTGCACTTCCTCTAGATCCATCTCGTTCTGCAATTCGCGCAGCACGATGTCGTCGATGACCTTCTGGTTGCGCAGCGCGGTGATTTCGCGGCGCTTGTGTTCGAGCACGCCGAGTCGCACCCGCCGGACCTTCTCCTTGCCCTTAAGCAGGCGGCTGTTCGCCGAACCGTCCTCGGTGGCTTGGGCGAGCGCGGCCTTCTCCTCGTATTCCTTCTGCAGGCGCCGTCGCAGGTCGTCACTGATGCCGACTTCGTCGGCAACCGTCGGCAGTGCGTCGAGGGCGGCTTGCACGCCGCGGGTGCGGGCGAGCTCCAATTCTTGTAGGTAGGTGACGTCGTCGGGAATCTTCGCCCAGCGGACCACCGCCGGCAGCGTGGTTCCTTGGACCAGGACGGTCACCAGGATGACGACGACCACGATGAAGATGATCAGGCTGCGGTCCGGGAACGGCGCGCCGCTGAGCGTGGTCATCGGGACGGCCACCGCCGCGGCGAGCGACACGGCTCCGCGGAATCCGGCCCACGCCGTGAGGAACCGCTGGCGCCAGTTGACGCGACGGCTGCGTTGCAACTCGCGGCGGTCGATGAGGCGAATGAGAAGAGTGGTGACCTCGCCCCACACGATCCGGGACACGATGACCACCCCGGTGATGGCGAGAGCGAGATACAAGGCGTGGCGAAATCCGCCGTCGACGCCCGCGATGCCGCGCAACGCACCCGGGATCTGCACCCCGACGAACACCCACAGCGAGCCGTTGAGCAGGAATGTCGCGATGTCCCAAAACCCGTAGGCCGTTAGGCGGGAGCGGGCACGGATCACCAGCGGCCCGGCGTACGCGAGCACCAGGGCGGACACCATGACCGCGACCACACCGCTGAAGTCGAAGGCTTGGGCCAACAGGAACGCGGCGAACGGTGTCAGCAGACTCAGGGCGCCTTCGTCCTGGGGTGCGTCGATGTGTTTGCGGATGAAGGTGGCCGCGCAGCCGACGAGCAGCCCGGCGGCGATGCCGCCGACGTAGGACAGGATGAACCGGCCGGTCACTTGCAGTGGGCTGATGGCCGATCCGCCGATCGCGACTTGGACGCTGACGGCGAAAAGCACCAGCGCGGTGCCGTCGTTGATGAGGCTCTCGGCCTTCAGTACGGTCAGCTGGCGGCGCGGCAGTTTTTTGGCGAGGCCGGCCACCGCGGCGGCGTCGGTGGGGGACAGCACCGCGCCCAGGACGCCGGCCGCGTGCGGGTCCATGCCCAGCGAGCGCGCGGTCCACGACACGGCGGCCGCCGTCGCGATCACCAGGGCGACGCTGAGGATGACGATGATGCGCGCGTTCGCTCGGATCTCGCGAAAGCTGGTGTTGATGCCTTCCCAGTAGAGGATCCCGGGCAGGAACAGCAGCAGCACGACCTCGCCGTCGACATGCACATGACCGAAGTGCGGGATCACACCTACCAGTGCGCCGAGCAAGATGAGGAGCACCGGGGGGCCCACGCGATACCGCCGGCCGATGACCGTTCCCACGATGACGGTGGAGACGAGCGCGACGACGAGTTCAAGGCCAAACACCAGCCCATCCTGCCGGACGTGCTCGACCTGCGCCGCTTGGGGTTTGAGTCACACCCGCCCCACGGGCACCGTCAGGGAAGGGGCAGGTGAATTTCAAACGCGATAGCGCATGCGCTATCAGATTCGAGAGTCATGTGGGTGCCCGCAGACCGATTGGCTCAGGCGAACTTCGGCGCCCGCTTGTTTACGAACGCGTCGATGCCCTCGCGGCCGTCGGGGTTGTCGGCGCATGCCGCGATGATCCGGCCTTCGATCTCCATTTGCTCCTCGAGGCCATTACCGAAGCTCGTGAGCAGTAGTTTCTTCACCGCCGAGCTGGAAGCTTTTGCGGCGCCGGCCATTTCAGCGACCAGCGAGTCGACGCGGGCGCCCAGACCGTCGTCGGGCAGGACTTCGGTGACCAGTCCCCACCGCGCCGCCTCCACGGCCGAGAGCCGTCGGTTGGTCAGCATCAGGTCCTGGGTGCGGCGGACGCCGATCAGCCGCGGGAGATAGTAGGACGAGCTGCCGTCGGGGCTGAGGCCCGCCTTGGTGTAGGCCATGGTGAACGACGCGGACTCGGCGGCCAGCACGAGATCGCCGATCATCGCGAGGCTGAATCCAGCCCCCGCCGCGACGCCGTTGACCGCGATGATCAGGACGGCGTCCATCCGCGCGAACGTCGAGATGGCTCGGTGCAGGTCGTCGGCAAGGCGTTTGACGAATCGTCCGGGGCCGAGCGGCGAGGCGGCCATCGCCTTCAAGTCGCCGCCGGCGCAGAAGAACCGTCCCGCGCCGCTAAGCACGACCACCTTCGTCTCGGGGACGTCGCATTGCGCTGCCGCGTCGACCAACTCACGCGCCAGCGTGTCGTCGATGCCGTTGGCTGCGTCCGGCCGGTTGAGCACAATTCGGGTGACGGGTCCGTCCTGCGCGAAGGTGAGCGTGTCATAGGTAGTCATGGCCGGCAACATTAACCCGCCGCGCGGGTCGGGCCTATGTGCAGTCGCAGCAATCGCCGCAGTCGCAACAACAGTCGCAGCCATCGCAGCAGAAGATGCAACCGGTTCCGTCGCCGCCGCCGCGGCGTTTGGCCACTGCGCCGGGTTCTTCGCCCTCTGGGCCGGCGGGATTGCCGGGACCGAAGTTGATCGGTTCCTGCTGGCCGTGCGGCGTTCCGCTTTGCGCTCGGTAACCGGCGCCGGTGAAGGTGCGCGAGACCGCCCGGCGCACCTCGCGCGTCAACAAGCGATGGGCCAGGCGTCCGTCGCTGAACTCCACGTCGGCGAGCGCCAATTCGATGCCGAGCACCGCGTCGTCGCATAGCACGCGTGCCTCCGTCAGAGGAGTTTCGGTGGCGGCCAACGGATTCCACTTGCCGCGCGCCAGGTCGTCGCGGTAGTCCTCGACCGCGTCGAGCAGGTGCGCCACTCGCCCGAACAGCCGGCCGATCTCGCGCAGCGGCGCCTGGTTGGCCGGGCGGCCGGCCAGCACGGCGGTGTGCGCGAACGCTTCGGCGACCGCGGTCTCGGTGGGCTCGGTCACCGCGAGCAGCGAGCTGCCCGGCCCCGCCGTGGCCTCGAGCTCGGCCTGCCGGTCCATCGCGGCGACGAGCACGCCGGTATCGAAGCCCAGGCTGTGACCGGCCTCGGTGCCCTGACGCACCCACCGCTCGGCTACGCGACGCGCGGCCGGTCGCACCCCGACCGCGCCGACCACGCCGTCGCGGTCGTCGACATGATCGCGAACCCGAGCGGCGGCCAGCGCCAGCGACACCACCGCGGCCAGCCGCACACACTCACCCGTGGCAACGTCCGCGCGCCGCAGCCCGCGCAGCGGGCACCGTCCGGCTTTGCGGCGGGTCGGCTCGCCGGCCGACTGGGCCTCGACGAGCAGCGAGACCACCAGGCCGTCATAGTTGGTGGCGATCCGCGCGACCTGGCCGTAGTCGTCGCGCAGGGCCAGACACAATCCGCACAATTGGGCCGTCCATGCGGCAGCGAGCTCGTCGCCGAGCCGATGACGGCAGGGCCGGATGATGCCAAACATTGGACAGAAGCTACCGGACCTGCAGCAAACTCGCGCCCCAAAACGCCGGACGGGCCATCGGGATCCGGGCGTGGCAGGCTGGGCAGGGTGAGCGAGCTCGTCGAGGATTTCGAGGCTCAGCGCTCGCGCCTGTTCTGGTTGGCGTATCGACTGCTCGGGTCGGCGAGCGAAGCGGAAGACGCGGTACAGGATGCATACCTGCGCCTACACGCCGCCGACCCGGCCCAGATCGAATCGCTGCCGGCATGGCTGACCAAGGTCGTCACGAACCTGTGCCTCAACCGGCTCACCTCGGCGCGCGCTCGCCGCGAGGTTTACCCCGGGCCGTGGCTTCCGGAGCCGGTCCTCACCGACGACCGGGCGCTCGGCCCGCAGGAAACCGCCGAGCAGCGCGAGTCGGTGTCGATCGCGCTGCTGAGCTTGATGGAACGCCTCAAACCCAACGAGCGGGCGGCGTTCGTGCTCCGAGAGGCGTTCGCCTACAGCCACTTCGAGATCGCCGAGATCCTGCAACTCTCGGAGATCAACGTCCGGCAGCTCTACCGGCGCGCGAGGGAACGGCTGGGTGAATCCCGGCAGCGATTCCAGCCGGACCGGGCGCAGTGGCGGTCGCTGGTCGATCGATTCTTCACCGCGGCCGGCGCCGGCGACGTGGGCGGACTCGTCGAAATCCTGACCGCCGATGCGACGTCCACCGCTGACGGAGGCGGCAAGGTGGGCGCCGCGCGGCGCACGATCCTGGGCCGCGACCGGGTGTCCCGCTACGTGGCGGGCGCGTTCGGCAGGAACATGCCTGAGCTCGGTCTGCGTCTGGATGTCGCCGACGTCAATGGCGAGCCGGCAGTGCTGGCATTCGACGGCGAGACGTTGGCCGCCGTCCTGTACTTCGAGATCAGCGGCCAGCGGATAGCGGCGCTGCGTGTGGTGGCCAATCCGGACAAGCTGAGATTCATTGCCGAGCAGTTGTCACGTCCGGCCGGGCTGCCCGGTTCATAAGGGTATGGCTAATCGAGTACTGGTAACCGGCGGCACGGGCACCGTCGGGCGCATCGTCGTCGACCATCTTGCGGCCGCGGGCAAGGACGTCCGCGTCCTGAGCCGGGGACGGCGCCCGCAGCAGTCCACCGACGTTCAGCACGTCGTCGGCGACGTGCAAACCGGCGACGGCTTGGACGCGGCGCTGGACGGCATCGACACGATCGTGCATTGCGTCTTTCCCAGCGAGCGCCTGGTCGCGGCGGCGAAACGAGCCGGCTCACCGCATCTGGTGTTCGTCTCCATCGTCGGAATCGACCGCATCCCATTCGCCTTCTACCGCACCGTGCTCGCCAATGAACGCACGATCGCCGAGTCGGGCCTGCCGTGGACGGTGCTGCGGGCCACGCAGTTTCACGATCTGATCGCGTTCCTGTTGCGGATGCTCGCGAAGCCGCCGGTGATGGCGCTGCCGGCGGGCTTGAGGTTCCAACCGGTCGACGTGCGCGACGTGGGCGCGCGGTTGGCCCAACTGGCGCTCGGCGAGCCCGTCGGGCGTGCACCGGATTTCGGCGGGCCGCAGCCGCGTGCGCTGGACGATCTCGCCCGCAGCTACATGGCGATCGTCGGCAAGCGCCAGCCGATCGTCCCGATCCGGTTGCCCGGCAAGGTCTTTCGCGGGATCGGCGCCGGCGGGCTGATGACCCCGGAACACGCCGACGGCACGATCACCTTCGAACAGTACCTTCGCGAACAGGTCGACGCGGGTCAACGGCCGTACCGCGACGCCATCCGCGCCTACCTGCCGCGCCCTCGACTCAAGGGGTCGCGGTGAATGCCCGGCAGGCCGTGCTTCGCGCCGGAGTGTGGTTTCTCACATTCGTGACGCTCGCCGTCGGACTCGTCGCGACGCTTTCCCCCCGAGCGTTCTACGACCACGTGCCCTGGGTGACCCTCGTGCCGCCGTTCTCCGAACACCTGATGCGCGACTACGGCGCGATGAATCTCTCACTTGCGCTCGTATTCGTCGTCGCCGCAATAACGATGGAGCGCCGCATGGTCCGGGTCGCGCTGGGTGCGTACGTGCTGTTCGCGGTCCCGCACCTGATCTTTCATGTCAGCCACCTGGAGCACTTCACGACGGCGGCCGCGGTCGCGCAGACGATCGTCCTCACCGTGGCCGTGCTGCTGCCGGTTGCCCTGCTGCTCCTCACCACGTGGCGACCTGGGTCAGCCCCCATAATGGAAGCAAATGACTGTCGTGAAGATCAGGCTCTTGGTGACCGTCGCGATTCTCGTTATATCGACGTTGGTGGGCTGCACGTTCCAGTCCAGGAACCCCCCGACCAGCACGACCCTTGAGGTCTCCATGGATGACGTCCTCAAGCAAAGCGTCATCACGCAGAACGCCACCGTTGCCGTCGGCAACACACTGACACTGAAGTTGGGCTCGAACTACACCACGCCGTATCGGTGGACGGCCGAGACGAAGATCGGCGACACGACGATCCTGAAGCAAACCAGTCACGAGTTTGTCCAGCCGAGCAGCGACAGGCTGGGGGCGCCCGGAACCGAAGTCTGGACCTTCGCGGTGCTGAAACCCGGGATCACCACGATCACCACCTACTACACCAGTTTCGTGGGCCGCGACCCGACGCCGAAGAGCACTTACAACGCGACCGTGACGGTGCGGTAGAAATTTGGCTGTGTTTGGTTTCCTTCGCAACTGGCCGCGGTTGAGCAATGTGCCCGCGGACCTGCGTGAGCAGCTCGAAGCCGAGGGTCTGATTTTCCTTGCGGGGAATGTCGGCGTGAGTCGGCATTTCAGCGGCCATGTCCCGGGCGTCTTTTCGGCCTCCGGGGTGTCCCGGTATAAGGGCGCGTTCGCGTTCAGCGATGCGCGGGTGGTCGCGACCTTTCCGGCGCGGGGGGACACCAACCTGCGGTCCATCGATTGCGGTTGGGATGCCGATAAGGGACCGGCGACCGCGACAATCACCGGCAAAGGTCTGGTGATCGACATCGGGTTGCACGGCGTGGACCGCGCCTGCAGCGGCATGATGAAGCTCAACTACAAGAGGAAAATCCCCGACGAGGTGCTGGAGAAGCTGCCGAGCACGACGTTGCGCTTTCCGGTCGAGCCGGTCTTCGTCTACCGCGCCGCCGGGGTGCGTCCGAAGTAGATTGTGGCGTAACGGATTTGGCTATTCTGCGGGCCGCAGCATCCGCCCGGTGACCCGCGCCGAGAGCCCGCCGGGCATCAGGTGGCTGAACGTGGACGTGAACCGGTTGCGCCAGCCGGGTACGACGACGGGCCGGCCTCGGTCCAGGGCTTTCAGGCCGGCGGCCACGACGGGCTCTGGTGCGGCGAGGCGTCGATAGATCGTGGTGTGCGAAACGTCGGATCCGAGCGCGTCGACGAACCCGGTGCGGGTTGGGCCCGGGCACAACGCCGTCACCGTGACTCCGGATTTTCGGGTCTCCGCCCACAAGGCCTGGCTGAGCGACAGCACGAATGCTTTCGACGCGCCGTAGGTGGCTTGGTAGGGGCCAGGCTGAAACGCGATGGTGGAGGCGACATTCAGGATTCCGCCCCTCCCGCGCTGGAGCATTTGGGGGAGCACCGCATGCGTGAGGCGGACCAGCGCGTCGATGTTGACGGCGACCAGTTCGTGCTCGCGCTCGGTGTCGATCTCGGCGAACGGGCCGTAGGTGCCGAAGCCGGCGTTGTTGACCAGTACGTCGACGTCTCGGTCGCCGAGGTGGGCGATGAGGTCGTCTATGCCTTTTTCGGTGGCGAGGTCGCCGATGACGAGTTCGGCTTGTTGGCCTAGGTGTTGCGCCACCGCGTTAAGCCGTTGCTCGTCCCGTCCGGCGAGGACCAGACGATGGCCGCGTTTCGCGAGTTGGTCGGCGAAGATTGCGCCGAAGCCCGAGCTGGCCCCGGTAATGACGGCGAGTGACATGGCTAAACTCCTTGATGTCCAACGGTTTTCACGGCCGGCCGGACGGCCAGGGCGTGGCTGACGAGACCGATCGCCGCACCCAAAATGGGCCAGATCGGCCAGAAGTACGCGACGCCGGTCGCTGCCCACACGGTGAGCACGATGGCGGCCATCGCGACGAAGGCGGTGAGGTGGATGCGCACCCCGAGGCGGGCCGCCGCCCGGCGGGCGGCGCGGCGGCGAGGGTCGGCACGGCGGATGCGATCGAGGGGAAGGTCCGTCAGCAGCTGCTTTAGGTCCCCGGTGGTGTGTGCTTGGTACGCCGCCTGCAGGCGCTGGTCGTAGTCGTGCAGTTCCAGGTAGCCCTGCGCGAGTGCCTGGCCGAGGCGTGCGGCCGTCCTCTGTCGGTCGCGGTCGCCGGCGCGGTTGTTCGGGGTGGTGGTCACGAGTTGGTTGCTCATTTCTGCTCCTCGATGAAGATGTGAATAGCATTAACATAGACCATAATGTTAATGTCGTCAACATGACACGGAAAACGACGTCTGCGCGCCGGGATAGTTACCACCACGGCGACCTGAAACGGGCGCTGACCAGTGCCGCGCTATCGCTGGTGGCCGAGAAGGGGCCGAAAGGGTTCACCCTCACCGAGGCGGCGCGGCGCGCCGGCGTCAGCGCGGCGGCCCCGTATCGGCACTTCGCCGACAAGGCCTCGTTGCTGGCCGCCGTCGCGGAACAGGGGTTCCTCGAACTGCACGCCGAGCTGGCCGCCGCCGCCGAGGCCGTGGCGGATCCGAAGGCGCGGGTCGTCGAACTGGGCCGCGCTTATGTGCGCTGGGCGGTGAGCCACCGGGACCGCTACCAGGTGATGTTCGGCGCCGAGATTTCGAAAGCGGACCACCCGAGCCTGGCGGTTGCCGCGGAGCGCGCGTTCGGCGACCTGCTCGAGGTGATAACGCAATGTCAGGAGGCCGCTGGCCAGGACCCGCGTTCGATTGCCGGCCCGCTCTGGTCGTTGGTGCACGGCGTCGCCTCGCTTGCCATCGGGGGCGAGTTGCGTGCGGTCGGCATTCAGGCAGACCCGGAAGCGATGATTGAAGGCGTTGTCGCCCAATTGCTTTGAGGACGCGTAGACTCCGCGGTCATGGCTGCGTTCCATCGGCCGCTGGCGATCAGCGTCGCCGGGCTCATGCTTGCCGGTGTCGGGCTGGCCATCACCGCGTTGGTCTCCGCAGTAGCGCACCGCGAGACGGTTCAAGCGCTGGCGTACATCGCGGTTGCGGTCGCCCTGACCGCCGTCGCGGTGATGGTGCTGCGTGGTTTTCGTTGGGTGATCCGGGTCGTCCTCGTCGCGCTCGCCGGGCAGCTCCTCGCGATCGCGGGAATCATCTTGGAGCTCAGCCACGGCATCGATGCCCGTAAAGCGGGCCAGTTGCGCCGGCTCGGGTTCGATCCAACCGCGGGCGTGGTCGTCAACTTGATCTATTCCAGCGTCGGGTTTGCGCTGTTCTGCTGGTTCGCTGGACGTTGGCTCGCCGCACGGCGACGCAGCTGAGTCACATTGGCCACACGAGTCTCTCGAAAAAGGCGACACCCTCTGTGCCCGCCTCACAGCGACAATTGCGTCGGGAAGAGCACGTCGGGATTGAGGATGCCCGCGGGGTCGAAGCTCTGCTTGATGCGGCGCATGAGCTCGACCTTGACCGGGTCCTCGAGCTCGAGGAAGTAGGGAGTTTTGGCGCGGCCGAGTCCGTGTTCGCCGGAGATCGCGCCACCCAATTCCATTGCCAGCGCGAAGATGTCGGTCAGAAGCTTTTTCCGACTCGACGGGTCCTTGCAGATGATGGCCAGGTGCACGTTGCCGTCGCCGGCGTGCCCGCAGCCCGCCGCGGCACCGCCGGCAGCCACCGCCAATTCGCGTGCACCCGAAAGGAATTTCGGCATCGCGGAGCGCGGCACGACGGTGTCGATGATGTCGTCGGCGCCGATTGCCTTGGCCGTCCAAAACGCCTTCTCGCGTGCCTCGATCAACCGGCGGGCCGCGCTTCCCTCGAGCACGTAGGCGTCGACGGCACCCAGCTCGGCGACCAGTTCGCCGGCGCGCTCGACGTCCTCGTCGAGCCGGTTCGCGGTGCGGTTCTCAAGCGCCACAACGAGATACGCCTGGCAGCTGTCGCGGATCTGATCCGGAATCCCAAGCTCGAGGTTCTGGGTATGGACGAGGGCGGCCATCGTCATGTTGTCGATGTACTCGAGGATGTAGGGCACCAGGCCGCTGGCCACGATGCGAGGCACCGCCTGCATGACTTGGTCGAAGTCGGCGAACGGGGCGAGCACGGTGGCGCTGTGATCGAGGCGCGGATGCAGCTTGACGATCACCTCGGTGGCCAGGGCGAGGGTGCCTTCGGAGCCCACGATGAGCTGCGTCAGGTCGTAACCGGTGGAGACCTTGGCGATCTTGCCGCCGGTCCAGATGAGCTCGCCGGTCGGCAGCGCGGCCTGCAGCCCGAGCACGTTGTGGCGGGCGATCCCGTACTTGACCGCGCGCATGCCGCCGGCATTGGTTCCCACGTTTCCGCCGACGCTGGAGGACAGCTCGCCGGGGTGAACCATGTAGCTCAGCCCGGCGTCGACGGTCGCGGCGTCCAGCTCGGTCAGCGTCACTCCCGGTTGGACGACGGCGACCTGGTTAGTCGTGTCGACCTCGAGGACCGCGTTCATCCGCTCGAAGGAAATGACGAGCCCGCCTTCCCGCGGTATCGCCGCGCCCGACAGGCCGGTCCCGGATCCGCGGGCCGTCACCGGAACCTTGTGCTGCGTGGCGGTTTTGAGCAGTCGCGCGACCTCGTCGGCGGATGCCGGTTTCGCGACCCACCCCGGTTTCTGCGGCGTCGTCGTCAACACCTCGTCGTGGAAGTAGTCGTCGGGGATGGCGTCGCCGGTCAGCAGGTTTTGGACCCCGACGATTTCCGCGAAGCGCGCCGTCATGTCGCTCATCGTAATTGGGATCGGTAGTGGCCCGGCCGGTGTGTAGTAGCCGCATGGCTTTGAAGAGGATCGTCGCCGGGGCACTGGTATCGGGCGCCATCGCCACCGCGGGGTTGGGGATGGCCGCGGGCGTCGCCCACGCCGATCCTTTTGGCCACGTCGGCGGAAACTGCCCGGCGGGCCATACGTGCGGTCACTGGTGTCCCGGCGAGCGGATTCCGGACAACTTCATCAACTGGAACATGGGCGTGTGCCACGAGTACTACTACGACTATCGTGGTGTCGTCGATACCGGCAACGGCGCCGTATATGGCTGGCCGAGCGGACCGATCAACGCTCCGCCGCGGCACACCGGCCCTCCCAACTTCAACTGCGGCCTGTTCTGGTGCCCAGTACCGCCGCACGCGTGAGCTGGCGCACGTTACGTCGACGCCGAATTTGGGAATCCGCCGGGCTGGACCATGTTCGAGCTGACGGAAGGATTTCCGATTGTCCTCTACCCGGTTCGGGCGATACGAGCTGCAAGCACTGATCGGCAGCGGTGCGCTGGGCGAGGTCTATCGGGCCTACGACACGGTTAAGGATCGGCGCGTCGCGCTCAAGCTGTTACGTGCGGAGAGGGCCGCGGAACCTGGCTTCCAGCAACGCTTTTACCAAGCGTGCCGGGCGACGGCGCTATTGCAGGAACCGCACGTCATCCCGGTGCATGACTTCGGCGAGATCGACGGGGTGCACTACCTCGACATGCACCTAGTCGAGGGCGGTAGCCTGCGCGACCTGCTGCGCGAGCGGGGCGCGCTGGAATCCTCGCGTGCGGCGTCGATCACGGCGCAGGTGGCGCGTGCGCTGGACGCCGCGCACGCCGCGGGCCTGACGCACCTTGACGTCAAACCGGAAAACATCCTGCTCACGCGCGACCACTTCGCGTACGTCGTCGACTTCGGCATCGCGCATGCCGGCGGCGACGCGACGATGTCGCGCACCTACATGGCGCCCGAACGGTTCACCAGCGGGCGGATCGGGCCGCAGACCGACGTGTATTCGCTGGCGTGCGTGCTCTACGAGTGCCTCACCGGGCAACCGCCGTTCGAGGGCTCGGATCCGCAGGAGCTGAAGAGCGCACACCTGCTGTCCCCGGCGCCGCGGCCCAGCATCATGCGCCGCGGCGTCGGCCGGGCCTTCGACGACGTCGTCGCCCGGGGCATGGCCAAGCAGCGCGCGGGACGGTTCGCGTCCGCAGGCGAGCTGGCCCGGGCGGCCAGCGAGGCGGTGTCCTCGGCCGACGAGCGGATTCCCGTTGCGGCGGGGCAGAGCGTGCCGCCGCGCACGCGGCCGTTCGCGGCGTTCTACCCCAATCCCGATGACACTGGCTCGAGCCCCTACCCGCCCGCGGAGTCGACGCCGGACCGGCCGGCCCGCCCGCTGACGATCGGCCGGGCGCCGCTCGTGCTGACGGTGGCCGCGGTGGTCGCGTTGGTTGTCGGGCTGGTCGTCGCGGTGGGATCCGTGGTCTTCACGCCCCGCAACGGCACCGTGCCGTCGCAGACCCAGCGGGCTGCGCCTCCGCCGAGCGCGCCGGCACCGAAGACGCCGTCGCTGTCGACCCCGGTGAAGGGCGCCGACGGGTTGGGGTTCGTCGGCGAGACGGCCCGGTGCGACCCGGGCAATCCGCCCGCCGCCGTGGTGCGCACCGCTCAGTCGCTCGCGGTGGTGTGTGAAAACCTCAGCGGCAGTTACTACTACCGCGGTGAGCGTATTCGCGACGGCGCCCACATCGAACTGTCCAACGCCGAACGCGCGGGGGACGGGTTCGATGTCACCAATCCGCTCAACGGCGTCCGCTACGAGGTGCGTCCCGAACGGCTGCGGATCATCAGCGGTGAGCACGTCGATTCGTCGGAGCCGGTGCTGCAGTACGCCACAGCCAGCTAACGGGTGAGCCGTTTACGCGACCTGCGATGGCGATGCAGAGTCAGCCTGGCTTAGCCCAAACCGGCCATCGACTGCGGCGTGTTCTTGTCGCCAGATCGCGGATTGCGCCGAGAAAACCGGATGGGCGGGCTGCGGATGCTGCTGGAGTCGGTCGAACTTGTCCAGCCGATGCATGGGCGTAACCGTGATGCGCATCATGTTCCAGAGTTCGCGAACGAAATTGCCTGGGGTGCGCCGTAATTCCGGGCCACCGACATAGCGGCGCGCGATAGTCAGGAAGTCCTCGGGTTCGACGCCGGCGACATCGTGGACATGGGTCGTCGGGCCGCCGACTTCCCAGGTCCCCAGACCGTACTCCGGCCCGTAGTGACGCATGCCGGACTGGAAGAACTCGTCGAAACCGAATCGTTTTCCGTTCGCGCGCAGGGCCTTCATGAACATCCGCGGCGGGATGTCGATGTGACGCACCCGCCGGCCCAACGCCTCACCTATCGCGTCGGCGATCTCGGCTCCGGTTAGCAGAGTCGGCCCGGTCGGGCGGTAGGCCCGCCCGTCGTGACGGTGCGGATCGAGCAGGGCACCGACGGCGACGCGGGCGATGTCCTCGTTGGACGGCGGGGCATTGCGGCCTCCGCCGGTCGGCACCGGCAACACGCCGAGCTGCGCGGCGACCGAGAGCAGGTTCAGGTAGCCGTCGGCGAAGTAGCCGGGATCGACCGCGACGTGGGCGGTGTTCGGCAGCAGCTCAAACAACTTGTCGGTCAGCCAGGCCTGCCTCGTCATCAACGAGGGGTGCTCGGGGCTGGCCAGCCATTGCCCAAGCGCCACCACGGCTTCCACTCCTGCGCGCTGTGCCGCGACCGCGAAGGCCACCGCGCTGTCGAGTACATGGGGATGCCACGGCGGATTGAAATAGAGGCGGTCGACGCCGTCCATCGCGGCCGTAACCTGTTGAATGTCAAACATATCGGCGACGACGACCTCGGCGCCCAACTGACGCAAGCGGGCGCTGCGCGCGTCCTCGCGGTGCACCAAAGCCCTTGTCGGCATGCACTTTTCCAATAGCTGGGCGGCTACCGCGCCGCCAATCTTGCCGGTGGCGCCTGTCACCAGCACGCGTGAGTTTGTCATCGGACTGTCCTTCCACTAATCGATACTCGAACCACCAGTCAATGTGACCACTGGTTACATTGCAGTATGCGACGCCATGTGACCGTTGTCAACATCGAGTCGGTGTGGGATTCTGGCGAGCATGACCCCCGCCGGCCCCGAGCGCGAAAAGCCTTACCACCACGGTGCGCTGAACTCAGCGTTGGTGGAGGCGAGCATCGAGCTGGCTCGCGCAGGCGGACCCGATCGGGTCATCCTGCGCGAGGCCGCCCGGGCGGCCGGGGTGTCGCACTCGGCCGCATACCGTCATTTCACCGACCGTGAAGCGCTGCTGGACGAGGTGTCGCGGCATGCGCGCAGCGAGCTCGCCGCCGAGATGCGCCGACGCGTTGCCCGCGCCAGAGCTCCCCGCCAGCGGCTGCGCGCGGTCGGTACGGCCTACATTGAGTTCGCGTTGACCGAGCCCGGACTGTTCCGAACCGCGTTTACCTCGCATCCCGCCACTGCGCCCGCCGCGGATCAGGCTCGCGCGAGCGCCGGATCACCACGTGATGGTGCCGATCCCTTCGAGATCCTCAGCGACGTGCTCGACCAATGCCAAGCCGCCGGACTGCTGGACCCACGCCGCAGGCCCGGAGCCGAGATTGCGGTCTGGTCGGCGGTGCACGGCCTCGCGAACCTCCTGCTGGACGGGCCGTTACCCAAAACCGCGGCCGGCATCGAATTCGCGCAGCGGCAAGTGTGGGACCTTATCGAGCGCGGACTGCTGACCGGCGGCTCGTCATGATTCCGCGTGAGGCATCACCAGGGGCGCGGTGTGCGCCTGCTCGCTCCCGGGGTGAAGGTGACCGGTAGCTGGCCCAGCCCGGTCATGCTCGGGTTGCTCATGTATTGGTGCGTGTTTTCGACGTCGACCCGGTAGTCGGGCATGCGGTCGAGCACGGCTTTCACCATGACCTCGGACATCAGGCGCGCCAGGTGCGAGCCGATGCAGCGATGCGGCCCGAGCCCAAAGGCGAGGTGGCGGTTGGGCATTCGGTCCAGGATGACGTCGTCGGGTCGCTCGAATTCCCGTTCGTCGTGGTTGGCGGAGAGCCAGCTGATGATGACGCGGTCATTTTTCCTCAGGTGTTGGCCGTCGAGCTCGACATCGCGGGTGACCGTGCGGCTCAGTGACTTGTTGACCGAGAAGTAGCGCAGAAATTCGTCGGTGGCGGTGCGGTAGAGCTCGGGGTGGTCGATGAGTTGTTGCCGTAGCTCCGGATGCGTGCCCAGGTGTTTGAGCGTGAGCGCGGTCTGTGAGGTGGTGGTGTCGACGCCGCCGCCGATGAGGTTCCAGATGATGTTGAGCAGCTGTTCGTCGGTGAGGCGCCGGCCATCGAATTCGAACTGGATGAGGAAGCTGGTCAGGTCTTCTCGGGCGTCGGCTCGTCGGGCCGCCGCGAACTCGAGGACCTCTTGCATCATGGCGGGGACTTTGGCGATGGCGCTGGCGTACTCGTCGCTGTCCTGGGGGACGGCCATGACGGAGTGGAACAGGTTGGCGTAGAGGTGCCAGTTGTCGTAGGGCAGGCCCATCAGCTTCATGGTGAGGATGGCCGGGACCGGGCTGGCGTAGTCGAGCACGAGGTCCATCCGCCCGTCCGTGATCTTTTGGTCGAGGAACCAGTGCGCGGATTGCTCCATGAAGGGCTTGAGCTTTTCGACGGCGCCCGGCGAGAAGAACGGCGCCAGCGCGTGGCGCAGGGCCAGGTGATAGTCGCCGTCGACCTCGCCGATGCCCAGGGCCGGCTGGCCGTCGGGGCGCGGCACGCCCATCTCGCCCTGGTAGTCGACGCCGTCGTCGGAGCAGGGGTCGTATCGATGGGAGAAGGTGCCGTCGTCGCGGGCGGTTTGGCTGACCGCGTCGTAGCTGCTGAGGAACCAGAAGCCGCCGTAGTTCTGGTTCCAGGCGACAGGGCATTTCTGCCGTAGCTCGGCGTTGATCTGCTGTTGGTTGAGGTTGAACTCGTCGGAGTGGTGGTCGAAGTCGACGATTGCGTCGGGCCTGACGTCGGGACGGGTTGTCATCTGGAAGTCCTCCACGAGGAGACCTGGCACCTCTAGCGGTGGTTGCCGCGTATCAAAGCTATCTTTGCATTATTACGCTTTTGAATACGTACGAATAGTTGGCCTGTGTCCGTCAGAGCCCGAGCCGTTTTGGAAGGTTGTAATGTCCAGTCACCGAACAACTTTCAACCATGTCGGGCTTTGCGTCGCCAACTGCGAGCGGTCCCGCCGGTTCTACGAGGGGCTACTCGGCTTCCAGTTCTGGTGGGAACTCGACGTGCCCGACGAGGCTGCCGATCAGCTGCTGCAGCTTTCCAAACCGCTCGGGGTCCACGCGACCTACTTGCTCCGGGACGGCTTCGTCCTCGAACTCATCGATTACTCGCGGCGTGCAGTTCACGCCGGCTCGGAACGGGTCATGGACCAGATCGGACTGACACACATCTCGTTTTCGGTGTCTGACCTCGCCGGCGTGTTGGACATGGTTGCGGATTTCGGGGGAGCGGTGGTCGACGGAACGGTATCGGAGCAATCGGCGATGATCCGGGATCCAGATGGACAATTGCTGGAATTGCTTACGGACAGTTGGCTTTCGGTCCTACCGCCGCGGCTTTAGTGGGTTTGTTTAGCACGATCAGGCCGACCCAAAAGTCGATCTTGACGTCCTCGATCACACGGGGCTTCGCGGCGACGTGCGGCTATGCGACTGGTTTAATCCCAGTATCGCGCACCAGAATTTTTGCAGTTCAAGCCCTATATTTCAGATCCGTCGTATGCTCCATGGGCCAGATATGGGCTAAGCCGTTTATATGACGTCGCGACGATGGCCAACGTGCGCAGTGCTGTTCACTGGTCGCGCCACGTCCTAATCGCCGCGAGCAGACCCACAGCCACGTCGCCGAACCCGCGAAACCGCAGCGAACCGACTCCACCGCGGGGATCCCAATGGACGGTGGCGGACACATCGGATAGCTGGTTCATGCCGAGCAAGTCGGAACCCCCATCGTTGGGTTTGATGGTCGTATAGCAACTCGGGCTTGATCGAACTGTATGTGGCTTTCCCAGCCGATCTGTGACGGTGAACTCCGCCTGTAGGCCGGTTACGACGATGCCAGCGGAGACTCCGGTAGTCGTGCTGGCGGTGGCGCCTGTGATGGGTTGCCGCCCGAACTGCCGTCCCACAGAGTCGCGGACCGCCGCCAGGGCCGCCTCGGTGTCGACCAGCCACGTGACGTCGACTGAATGCTCATTACCGCTCAATGCGTTAGCACCTATCAGCCGGCCGCGCTGCTGCGGACGCCCCCGGCCTGTCAGCGTCATCTCGACAGGCTGCTTTCTACTGACCCTGACGCGGCTCCGCCGCTCGGTTCGCGCTCAGGTATGGGTTCGAAGTAGACCGGGCTTCCTATCGTGGTTGCTCGATCGAGAATCTCTTCCACGCTTTCCGTGGCGTGCAGTTGGTCGTCCACAAATCCGGCGACACGACCTGCAAAATCGAATTCGATCGTTCGTCGAATTTGGTCGAACAAGTTCCGTTGGCGTACGAGACTATCGCGTTCATCCTCCTGCAGTCTGCCCTGCTGGACGAGGCTGTCCATCCAGGCCCTGAACTCTTCTGGGTTCACGCGGCTTCCTCTTTCCCCTGGCCCTTACCGCTACGCTTTATCGGCACCGTCACCGCGCTTCACGATTGCGCGGGTGAACGCGATGACCGCGACGCCAATGAGGCACACGACGACTCCGACCACGGCGGTCTGCAAGTGCACTTTGTTTCCGATCTCAAGGTCCACAGACCCGTCAACCTTGCCGAAGATCATGGCGACGCCAACGGCGATGATGGCCAATCCGGCAATTAGGCCGATGATGCCCTTGATTTGCTCAAACCACGCGTGGCCCGAACGCTTTCCCTCTGGAAGGTCGCCGAGATCGATCTCCTCGGCGGGGTAGTCCTTATTGCCCTCGCCCTTGTTCTCACCGGGGGCACCGGCTGTATCCGAACTCATTTGAACCTCCTTACAAGTGCAGCCTTTCACATGGTTTAACGAGGCGAGATTCTTTAGCCGGGTTTTTGGAAACCGTTGGGCGAGATTTTGGCTGCCGCCGAATGCGCGACATCGAGGCCATCGACTCCGAGGTGCGATTGGTGGCGGATCTTCGCCGTGCGGCTCGCGAGCGGGTCTGGTGCTCCCGTCGTTAGAGGTGGCGGATGCGCTGCTGGATGAACACCGCGAGCTGGTCGGAAGTTGACCGCGCTACCCGGTTTTGTCCACCCACCGTGGCACGGGCCCGTACTCGCGTAATCGCTAGGCGGGCGTGACCTATTTCGACCGACCGGTGCCGCCGTGCCAGGAGCCTGACCCTTGCTTGTGTTGGGAGTGGCTGTATGTGCCGTCCCCGTCGGGAAGGTTGCTCTGTGTGTGGTCCGGCGACGGCACGCAGTTGCCGTCGACGTTGGTGTAGCCGCCGCACGACGGAAGTGGGGCCTTCGGCGACAGCGGGGCCACGAGTAAGTGCGATTGGGCGCTGGCTATAGGCGCCGCACCGATCGCGGCTCCCATGAAGATTGCAGTGCCGACGAGTACCGAACGAACCATGTATCTACCCCCTGGGTCTCTGAGGGCCTGCTGTCGCAGTCCCGAGTATCACCGTGGGAGGTTAGCGCGACAGCCGTCACTGAGAGGCCGTTTTGATACGAAAGTACCAAAAAGGCCTCGCAGAAAGCTGGTTTCAAAACCAAGCTCGCCGCTCATGGACGACGCTGACCCCATTGTGGCGCGGGGGCGGGGTGGGCCGCTGCCGTCGATAGACGTGGCGCGGACGGGGGGCAACCAGGCAAGGATCCGCCGCCGAAGTCAGGTCACTGGATCTTGTCGTGCTTCGCCAAATTGTGCCGGGCGCACATCAATTGAATGTTCTCAGCTACGAGCGACGAGCCGCCGCGCGAGTACGGGATGATGTGGTCGAAGTGCAGGTTGTCGCTGCTTCCGCATTCGACACACATGCCTTGGTCGCGCTTCCACACCGCCAGCTTCACATCAGTTGGGATGACGCGGTTCTGCTCGAGGCGCGGCTCGCGCTCGTCGATGACCGGCGTCGCCTCTGGATCGACCTCGAGCCGGAACTTGAATACCAACCGACCGTTTGCCTCTTCGCGCCAGCCATCCATGAGCCTGAAAGTGCCGTTGAACGTCCAGATGCCCGTGCGCATCTTTTCGTACACCCGGACACGCTCCGCGAGCGTGCCCAGTTCGCGGTGTTGTGAGGCAGCTTGGAGAAATAGTCCGTTCTGAGTAAGCGTGCCCCCCGACCCGTGCTCCGGCTGGTCGAGCGTCTTCGGGTCCGGGCCGCCTCGGACTTGTGGCGTGTCGTGGCCCTCGTAGATGAGGACACGACCATCATCTTCAACGCGGTCATCGTAAGGTGCGCCCGGCCGGCGACTCATCAGAATGACGCTTGGCCGACCGCTGCTGCCGAAGTTCATACCGCGCTGTAGGTTGACCCCTTCCTCACGGCACATATCCAAGTAAGAGATGACTTCCCCCGGTACAAGCACAGGCAGGATCGTAGGCGATGCGCTCACGGCAAGGAGGGCGCTGACCGTCGTGCGGGCGGCGGTCGGGGCGTGAGGAGGTCTAACTGAGAGGTTGCTGGAAGTCCATGCGAAGTCCTGCGGCGCTGAGGACGGCGTTGTTAGCGTGCCCTATCACCTACGGGTCGAGACCGTAGCTCACGGGGGGCTAGATGGTGGTGTATTCGATGGCGCTCGCGTTGAGAGGTGAAGCGTGAAGCATCGTTTCAGAGACGGCGCGATGATCGCAGCCGCCGTCCTCTTAGCCCTGGCGGCTTGCGGCGTGTATCACCTCGGGCTGGGATGGTTCATCTTCTTCATAATCAGCGGCGCGGTCGCCCAGGCGATCGCCCGCGGGAAGAATCGCAACCAGAATGCCTGGTTCGCTGCCGGTGTGCTGTTCGTGGGGTTTGTGCTGGTGGTGGCACTGCTGCCGAAACTGCCGGATCCCGCGCCGGATGGGATGACCGCGGAGAAGTGCCCGCGCTGCAACGCGGAGCAGAACGTGCCCGAGAATGCGCCCAGCTTTACGTGTTGGCGTTGCCGGTATGAGGCGCGTTTGATCGGGACACCGGGGATGCCGGCCGCTGAGTTGCCACAGGCGCAGCCCGCACTGCCGCCGCCGGGGTGGTACCAAGACCCGGCAGATCCCGATCAGCACCGGTATTGGGATGGTCAGCGGTGGTCTGACCCGCCGCCATCACCACCACTGCCGGAGATGCCGCCGCCGGCGGAGCCGCGAGAGAAGTGGGTGTGACTATTGCACGTTAGTTGCACGCTAGCTCCATAGCTAGGCTAGATACCATCGTTTAGCTGTGTAAATAATGGTGCGCGATACCGGGATTGAACCAGTGCCGATGAACACGCGAGCACGGCAGAGGCTCATCTCGCGTCTTCCACGAACAGCGCCATCGACGCGGTGAACGCGTGCAACGCGTTGCGGCCCGCGATCGGGCCGATCTCCCCGGCGGCGAAGAAGCCGGCGAGCGGAATCCCGCCAAGTAGTCCCTCGATCGTCGACGCGTCATGGTCAGCGACCCCGAACATCCGCCGGCCACGCCCGTTGCAGGTGAACAGCAGCGCGCCAACCGGACGTCCGGGCAGCTCGGTTGCCGCCCGCTCGACGGTCAGGCGCAGGTCCTTGTCGGCCCCCGTCGCGTCACGGACCTGGAACTGCACGGTCGCGCCGACCTCGACAACCTCGCCGATCTCGATCGCCCCGGTCGATTCGTCGGCGCCGAGCAGGCCGCGGATCAGGAAGTCGCCCTGGCCCGGAGCCGCCAGGTGCTCATCGACGACGATCCCGATCGACAGGCCCCGGCTGACCAGTTCCTGCTCATCGCGCGACAACCCCTCGACGATCTCGCGCAGGCGCTGCAGCGGCGGCAGGCCGCCCAGCTCGGTGATCACTGTGCCGTCTTCGGCGCCGGTGACGATATACGGCTCACCGATCGGCCGGCAGCCCTGCGACACCACAGGGACACCGCGCACGCCGGGCAGGCGCACGCCGACGAGGCCGGAGGTGAGCACGTCGTGGTCGTGGAACAACCGGGTTTCGCCGGGTCCCCGCCCACCGCTGACCACGCCGCCCACCACCGTCGTTCCGGGCAGGTCGGTGTTGAGGTGCTCGACGAGCAGGCTCGACGGGAACGTGTACGGGTCCGGCAGCAGCAGGTGCAGATCGTGCGCGGCCCGGTCGAACCGGTAACCGCTGATCAGGCCACCCGAGCCAGTCCGGACGAAGTCCAGCGCGAATGTCTCGGCGGCCAGGCCGGACGCCAGCCACACCGCTACCGCGGGCCCGTCCTCGATCTCGCGGCCGCCGGCGACGATCCCCTGGGCGACGCAACCGATCAGCGCGGGCGCCTCCACGATCCTTTGCACCTCGTCGAGGACGTCGACGGCCTTGTCGGTGTGTGATCGCGATGCGAAGAGTACGGCGAGCGACGGCGCCTCACCCGCGAGCTTGCCGCGCGCGTGCGCTGCAGCCTCCACCGCGCCCTGGCGTGCGTCGGGCGCGGTGCTCACTCCGACTCCGATCCGCACCCTTCAATGATGCGCCGCCCCGACCACGTTCATGCCTAACCGAGCGCGTCTCGGAGGCGTCCCCGCGCCTGGTCGAGCCGGACGGCGGCCTCGGCCGCGTCGACCCCCGCGAGCAGCGCGACGATCGCGGTCTTGGCATGGCCGCCCGCGGCGTTGAGCGCGGCGGTCGCGATCTCCTCGTCGACGCCGGCCGCGTCGCGGACGATCCGCACCGCGCGGCGACGCAGCTTCGCGCTGGTCGCGCGCACGTCGACCATCCGCGGTCCGTAGGCCTTGCCGAGCGCGATCATCACGCTCGTCGAGAGCGTGTTGAGCACGATCTTCTGGGCCGTTCCCGCGGTCAGCCGCGTGGACCCGGCGAGAACCTCAGGGCCGGTGAGCAATTCGATCACGACGTCGGCAGACGCCACGCTAGCCGGGTTGTTGACGATCGCGACGGTCAGTGCGCCCGCCGCGCGCGCGTGCTCGAGCGCCCCGAGCACATACGGCGTGCGGCCCGACGCCGTAATCCCGACGAGCGCGTCGGCGGCTGTCAGGTCGGCGAGATCGACGGGGTCGAACGCGTCCTCCGCGCCCTCGATCGCCGCGGTCAGCGCCGCCGGCCCGCCGGCGATTACGCCGCGCACGAGGTCGGTGCCGAATGTCGGCCCGCACTCGGCCGCGTCGAGCACGCCGAGCCGCCCGGGTGTTCCGGCGCCGGCGTAGATCAGCCGGCCGCCGCGCTCGAGTCGTGCCGCGACCGCCTCGGCCGCCGCCGCCATCCGCGGGACCGCCGCCGCCACTGCGGCGTGCGTCTCGCCCTCGGCGGCGACGAGCAGCGCGACAACCTCGCCGATGGGCCGCGCGTCGAGGTCGTCCAGGTCTGACCGCACGGCCTCGGTGGCCAGCGCGTCGAGCCCTTGCGGGGCAAGGGTTTTGGGGGCGGCCTGCACGCGGATCACGTGCGGTTCGTGGATCGCGCCCAGCCGCAGCGCGCCGTCGAGCGCGTCGCCGGCGGCCGGGACCAGGTCGAGGTGTTCGCGCAGCGCCTCGACCCCCGCCAGGCCGCCGACCATCGCCACCGGGCCATCCCCGGCCGCGCGGGCGGTCGCCGCGAGCGCCGCGGCGGCGGCGCCGACGATCGCCGATGCCACGGAATCGTCTTGCGCGGCAAGGACTTCAGGCGCGAAGGAGGCGAGGGCGGCAGCACCGGTCAGCTGGGCGGGCCAGGTCTCCGGCGCACCGAAGCGGGCGCGGGCGGCGTCGAGCAGCGTGGTGGTCGGGCCGCGGCCGTCGTGGGCGCGCAGTGCCGCGCGCAGTCCGGCGGCGCCGATCCACGCGCCGCCGCCCTCATCACCCAGCCACGGGCCCCAGCCGTCGGCGGTCCGCAGCGCGCCGTCGGCGCCGATCGCGAGCGCCACGACACCGGTGCCGACGATCAGGACCACACCCGGCTTCCCGTCCAGGGCGCCCGCGTGCGCGATCACGGCGTCGCTGGTCACCGCGACGCGCTCCGCCCGCAGCGAGGCCAGCAGCGCATCGCCCACGGCGCGCGCCGCGTCCGGCGCCGCCAGCGCCCCGGCGGCACCCACGATCACCTCGTCGACCGGGCCCAGCTCTCGCGCGAGGGTCAGGATCGCCGCCTCGGCCGCCCGCACGCCGCCAGGTGCCGCGAGCCCGGGTGCGCCCGCCTCCTCGGCCCTTCGGCCGCCTGCCGCGGCCCGGCAGGACGTCTTGCCGAGGTCTACGGCCAGGATCACCCGAGCAATCCTGTCATGAGGGGCCGCGTGTTGACCAGGGCGGCAACGCTACCGCCATCATCTGCTCCTTCGAATTACTTTCCAGCACTTAGGATTTCGCTCACTGTGGCTACCCGCCCGCAGGTGGCGGCCTGAAACAGTCGGCTGAGCGGGAATTCAGGCTGGCCCCCGACCAGTACCTGTGGCACATTTGGCAAATGAAAGACGACGATCCCGAAAAGCGGATCCGCGAGTTGGAGCGTGGGCTTGCCGACGCGACGCCAACCGCCGACAGCACGCCATATATCGGGAGCGAGCCGTACGCGCCTCAGGCGCCGTATGCGGGCGCTCCGACGTACTCGACAACACCGACGTATGGCTACGGCACGCCACAGCCGCGACGCAGCCCGTCATTCTCGTGGTTGCTCGTGCTCGTCGTCCTGGGGATTCTCATCCCGGTCGTCGTGGGCCTGGTGATGATGTTCGTGAGGTCCAACCCCAGTGGGTCGATCATTGGAAGCATCGGGCCGAACTTGAAGCCCAGCAACGGCCCCACCGAAGTACCCCAAGGCGGCGACCTCCGAGTGGGCGGCAGCATGGAGACCAAGACGGTCGCCTGCAACGACGGCAACCTGACGCTCTACGGCACCGGCGGCACGTATACAGTCACCGGGCACTGCGCCAGCCTCAAGGTGGGCGGCTACAACAACAACGTCACCGTCGACAACGCCGACACCCTGGAATCCAGCGGTTACAGCAACACGGTCACCGCCCACGCGTGCAACAACTGCAAGCTCACGCTGTCGGCCTACAGCATCGAATTCGAAGTCACCGGCCACGCCGCCAGCCTCACCATCTCGAGCTACGACAACAAAGTCACCGTCGACGCCGTCGACCGCATCAACGTCTCCGGCTACGACAACGTCGTCACCTACCACTCGGGCACGCCAAAGATCACCGACTCGGGCCGCTCCAATACGATCCACCGGGGCTGACGCCGGCCGCGACCTTTTCTTCGCGCGCCTAATGTTTTCTGCAACGATAGGGTCCACCGGGCCGGATCGGGACCAGAGGGGGTACTCGGTCGAAATGAACGAGTTGAAGTTTCTGGAGTTGCACGGCGATCGGATGGCCTACCGCGACGCCGGCGATGGGGAAGTGCTGCTGCTGATCCACGGCATGGCCGGGAGTTCGGCCACCTGGCGGGCCGTGCTACCGCAGCTGTCGAAAAAATTCCGGGTGCTCGCTCCGGATCTGCTGGGCCACGGCGAGTCGGCGAAACCCCGCAGTGACTACTCGTTGGGAGCGTTCGCGGTCTTGCTCCGCGATTTCCTCGACGAACTCGGCGTCAGCCAAGTCACTGTGGTCGGTCAATCGCTCGGCGGCGGTGTCGCCATGCAGTTCGCCTATCAGCACCCCGACTACGTCAACCGGTTGGTGCTCATCAGCAGCGGCGGCCTCGGTCCCGATGTCGGAATCATCCTACGGCTGCTCTCGGCGCCCGGCGCGGAGCTGCTGTTGCCGATCATCGCGCCGAAGCCGGTGCTCACCGTCGGCAACAAGCTCCGGTCATGGTTCAGGGGCGCCGGCATTCATTCGCCGCGCGGCGCCGAGACATGGAGCGCCTACTCGTCGCTGTCGGATCGGCAGACGCGGGCGTCCTTCCTGCGCACGCTGCGGTCCGTGGTCGATTACCGCGGGCAGGCGGTCAGCGCGCTGAACAGGCTGCAGGTGCGCGCCGACCTGCCGATCATGGCGATCTGGGGCGAGCGGGACAACATCATTCCCGTCGAGCACGCGTACGCCGCGGCGAAGGTGCGCACGGACGCCAGACTCGAGGTGCTGCCTCACGTCGGTCACTACCCGCACGTCGAGGCGCCGAACGAGGTGGTCGAGCTGATCGAGGACTTCATCGCGACCACCGACCGCCGCGACGTGGACAGCTCACAGCCGAGCTCCTAATACACAGCGCGGCTTGCCATGATGGGCGCATGGCCGAGCGTGATCGGGACGAATCGGGCCGACCCCGAAGTGCCCGCCCGCGTGATTCCTTGGGCCGACCGCTGCCCTATGGCAGTGAGGGCGTACCACGGATCCCCGATGACCTTGACCTGGCACCGGCCGAAACCCTGGCCTCTGCCCAGGATCTGCTGGACCAGGGCCTGGCGTTCAGCGCGCACGAGGTCCTTGAGGCGGCCTGGAAGCACGGTCCGGAAGACGAACGGATGCTGTGGCAAGGCCTGGCGCAGCTCGCAGTTGGCATCACCCATGCCCAGCGCGGCAACGTCAAGGGTGCGACGAGTCTGCTGCGCAACGCGTCGGCCCGCCTTTCCCATGCCGACCGCCCGGGGCGCTACGGGACCGATGTCGCCGGTTTGGTGGATTTTGCGGATGCGCTGATCGACGACCTCGCGGCGGGTGTCGAGATCCCGCCGCAGCGGCTGCGACCACGTCTGGTGGTCGTCGAACCTGGTTGCAAGTAGCGGCTTTTGGAGCCTGCTGGCTCGCGTCGACGGATGGGGATGGCTCCGGCGCCTAGCGCGTTCGGAGTTCCTTCCGTCTTAGAACGCTCGTCGAGCACCCCGTCCTGATCCTCGACCGCACTGTCGCCCCGCCACCCACACGGCCGCTAGCGTGTATCTGGCCCCGGCAGCACGGGAGTCCTTCGGCATGATCGGTTTCCCGAACGGCTGGGACTTCGAGATCGCGGATGAGGCTTGCGAACGCGACGCGGTGGGTAATGGGGGTATCGATGAGTGACAGCGTGCAAACCGGAACCATCACCACCCAGGTGCCGGCGCGGCTGGACCGGTTGCCCTGGTCGCGGTTTCACTGGCGCGTCGTCGTCGGGCTGGGCGGCGTGTGGATCCTCGACGGGCTCGAGGTCACGATGGTCGGCAACGTGTCGGCCCGCCTCACCGAGAAGGGCAGCGGCATCGAGCTGACCCCCGCCGACATCGGCGTGGCGGCGGCGATCTACATCACCGGGGCGTGCCTGGGCGCGCTGTTCTTCGGCCACCTGACCGACCGCTTCGGCCGTCGCAACCTCTTCGTGCTGACCCTCGTGGTGTATCTGACCGCCACCGTCGCCACCGCGTTCGCCTTCGCGCCCTGGTTTTTCTACCTGGCCCGCTTCTTCACCGGCTCCGGCATCGGCGGCGAATACGCCGCCATCAACTCGGCCATCGACGAGCTGATCCCAGCGCGCGTTCGCGGCCGCGTCGACCTGATCATCAACGGGACCTATTGGCTGGGTTCGGCCGCGGGCGCGGCCGGCGCACTGGTCCTCCTCAACACGGCGAACTTCCCGGCGAACGTCGGTTGGCGGCTCGCCTTCGGCATCGGGGCCATCTTCGGCATCTTCGTCCTCGTCGTGCGGCGCAACGTCCCGGAAAGCCCGCGCTGGCTATTCATTCACGGGCGCGACGAGGAAGCCGAGCAAGTCGTCGGCGACATCGAAGCGGAAGTCCAAGAGCACACCGGCGAAGCGCTGCCCGAGCCGCAAGGCCGGCCACTAAGAATCAGACAACGCGAGACCATCTCGTTCGTCGAGATCGCCCGGGTGGCGTTCAAGCTCTACCCGCGGCGCGCGGTGCTGGGCCTGGCGCTGTTCATCGGGCAGGCCTTCCTCTACAACGGCGTGACGTTCAACCTCGGCACGCTGCTCAGCGGGTTCTACGGGGTCGCCTCAGGGGCGGTGCCGGTGTTCTTCATCCTGTGGGCGCTGAGCAATTTCTTCGGCCCGCTGTTGCTCGGGCACCTGTTCGACACCGTCGGCCGCAAACCGATGATCACCCTGACCTACATCGGCTCGGCCGTCGCGGTCGTCGTCCTCGCGGTCCTGTTCGTGACCAAGACCGGCGGCGCGTGGACGTTCATCGGGGTGCTCGCGGTCGCGTTCTTCCTGGCCTCGGCCGGGGCGAGCGCGGCCTACCTGACCGTCAGCGAGATCTTCCCGATGGAAACCCGGGCCCTGGCGATCGCGTTCTTCTACGCGGTGGGCACGGCGATCGGCGGGATCACCGGGCCGCTGCTCTTCGGCCAGCTGATCAACTCCGGAGATCGCAGCCAGGTGGTCTGGTCGTTTTTGATCGGCGCGGTCGTGATGGCCGCCGCCGGCCTGGTCGAGCTGTGGCTCGGTGTCGCCGCCGAGCGCCGACCGCTCGAAGAACTGGCCCTGCCGTTGACCGTGGCCGATGCCGACGAGCCGGACCAGAAAAGCCCGTAACCTGGCACGGTGGCTGCGCGCAAGGCCCCGTCGACCCGTCTGTCGGTCCAGGACTGGCTGCAGGCCGGCTACGCCGTGCTCGCCGAGGAGGGCGTGCGCGCGCTGAAGGTCGAACGGCTCTGCCAGCAGCTGGGCGTGACCCGGGGCAGCTTCTACTGGCACTTCGAGGACATGGACGGCTATCGCGCCGCGCTCGTCGAATCCTGGAACACTTTCCTCGAGCGCGACCGCCAATCCCTGGCCGAGCTCGATGCGCTGCCACCGCGGGAACGGTTGTCCGCCATGATGATTGACTTGGTCAGCCCGCAGCATTGGATGCTGGAGCGCGCGATGCGCGAGTGGGCGCGCACGGACCGGGTGGCGGCAGCGAACATCCGCGCCGCCGACCGACGCCTCCTGCAAACCGTCGCAAAGGCCTACGCCGACTACGGTTTTGGCCCTGACGACGCCAAGCTGCGAGCGGAGTTGACCTTCGCGGCGGGGATCGGGCTGCTGCACCTCGCCGCTTCCGCCGAGCAGGCGCAGTCCGTCGCGCAGCGAGAACGATTCCTCGACCTCATGCTGGCCGATCCCGTGGACGGTGCCCAACGCTAGTGGCGTAGCGTCGACAGTGAGCCGTTTCGTTGTCGGCGGTCGTCCACCGCTCTCCGCGGCATGACATCACGGGCAATGTGATTCCTCCGGCGCCCCGCACCCGCGGGGCGGTGACGCCGTCCGTGAAGGAACATCCGTGGATCGTCCAGACCTGTCGGCAATGACCCATCCGATTAGGGCCCGACGCCGAGCCGATCCAGTACGGGTTTCCGTGGCTTGCGAATTAGGCCACGACATCGACGGTGCCTGGTGGCCACGGGTAGATCGCATCACGAACGAATTGCCCAACCTTGTCGAGACCCTGACCCCGTTGCTCGGAGCGATCGCGTCGATCAATGTCAACTGGCCACCGCTGCAACGACCACCCGATTTCAACTCTCCGGGATGGGAGGGCAGACAGCAGCACGTGATGACAATCAGCGGGTGCGATGCGCGTGCCAACCTATTGATCATTCCGTATGCGACCTACAGCGCGCTCGCCCTGATGGTGATGCGCCGGGCCGCCAACCTGACGATCGAACCCGCCGACTGCAAGAAACCCGCATTCCTGATGGCTGGCTCGATTCTGCACGCCGCCCAGCTGCAGCAATCGCGGACCAAGCTCGCCGGCCCGTCGTAAGCGCTCAGATCATCGCGATCGGCGAGATCTTCGCGCCAATTGCCAAGGCCCCGGCCAACTCTCGGCCGACGTCGTAGTCGAACACGACGTGGCCGGCCGCGATGTCGACGTCGCGCTTCGCGCGCTGCAATGGGTTCGCCAAGAAGTGCGCGCTGGCCCCGGCGGCTTCCATCAGATCGACGATGACCGACCGACACTCGTGCACGGTGTGGGCAGCTGCCATGCGCGCGTTGGCGCGTGTCGATCGTCGGACGCGCTCGCCGCTGACCACGATGCGCTCGATCTCGTCGGCGGTCTCGGCGATCAATGCGCGCACTGCGCGCAGCCGCACGTGGGCATCCGCGAGCCTGATCTGGGCGGCGGGCTGATCCTTCTGCGCCACACCGCTATACGCGAGCACCCGGCTGGCCAGCCGTTGGGCGAATAGCTCGGTCACCCGTTCGGCGGCCCCGAGGACCGGCATCGCCGCTGTCAGCGCGAGCGCCGGCACCAGCGGCCACCGATACGTCGCGACCCCGTGAAAGTCCGCTCCCGGCGCGGTTCCGCCGTAGATGTCCGACACCGCGACGATGCGGTGCTCGGGCACGAAGACATCGTCGGCCACGAGGTCGTGAGAACCGCTGCCGCGCATGCCCGCGGTGTGCCACACGTCGGCGACCTCGACCTCGCCGGCTGGCACCGCCAGAAGCGACGGGCTGACACCGTCCGGTTGCTCGATCAGCGCCCCGACGATCACCCAATCCGCATCCATCGCCCCTGTCGCCCACGACCACCGCCCCGTCAGGCGCACCCCGCCGTCCGCCGCGCTGCCGCGCCCGGTCGGGGCCAGGGGAGCGGGCGCCAGAACCGGTCCCGAGGCGAACACTTCCTCCTGAAGCCGCGGATCGAACAGCGACAGCATCCAGTTGTGCAATGCATAAAAACCCAGGGTCCACGCGCTCGATGCGCAGCCGTGCGCCATCCGCCGGATCGGTCCGAGCAGCTCGGGGAACGACGCCTCGATGCCGCCGAACCGGGCCGGAAGCAACAGCCGGATCAGGTCGGTCCGCCTGAACTCGCTGACCGTCTCCGCGGGCAGGCGCCTTAGCCGCTCGGCCTCGTCGGCACGTTCGGCCAGCCGCGCGACGAATTCATCGGTAATCCCGTGCAGGGGGCGGACATCGACGGCGGACATGCCGTCGACCGTAACATACTTTTTTGTATGGTCAGCAGGTCAGCTGCCGAAACCCCCGTGTGGCGAATTCACCACGGTCGCCGGACCCGCTGCAGACCCGTTGATGCGACTGGCGGCAAATTCCGCGCCCTTGGCAACGATGTCGCCGTCGGCCGCGTACGTGTCGTGCGCGGCGAAATTCATGCCGTCGGAGCAGACCGGGTCCTCGGGCGCGCAGACCTTGATGGTCTTGGCCGCGTAGGTCGGCCCGATGACGACCGGGGGCTGGCCGAGGAAGTCCATGGCCCGGACGTTCGGCATTCCGAACAGCACGACGGCCGCGACGTGGTTGGCGACGTCGGGCGACAGCGGTTTCGGCACCGTCGCCGGGTCGACCCCGTCGGGCACCGCGGCGGAGGTGACGAAGCCCATCACGGCCGCGCCCTGCGAGTAGCCGCTGAGCACCATCTTGGTCTGCGGGCAGCTTGCCGCCGTGGACTGGACATGCGTGCTGGCGTCCCGGATCCCGTCGAGGCCCGTCTGCCACTCCTGGCTGGCGGGGTAGTTGACCGGGTAGACATCCATCGACTTCGGGGCGATGCGCCCACGCAAGTTGTCGACGAACGCCTGTCCCGTCGGACCGACCCCGGGATCCTCACCGGTGCCGCGGGCGAACAACACCTCGACGTCCGGACATCCCTGGGCGGATGAGATGGGGGCAGACACGACGGAACCGCTGAGCCCAGCGGCCGCGAGTACTGCAGGAGCAAGAAAACGAATGACATTACCGGCGGTCATGCCGCAATATTTGCCCATTCCAGCACCTCCCAAACCTAAGAATTTCCAGAGGACTTCATAATTATTCCCTCACACCGCGGGGGCATCCGCAAGTCACTCGCCGAAAGGAACCGTGCCCATTGCATCGGGCCCGCGAAGCCAAGTTTGCTGCGGTTCGCGCGGGCGTTAGCGGTGCGTGGACTGCCGAGCTTGGCCAATCACCGGATTGTGGACCACATTTGGCGGCCACGGCCGCGTCTTGGTGGGAGTTTCGCGGGGAGGCGTCGCCAAACATGTTGCTGGCCAGCCCAATACTCGTTGCCGCGGGCCAATTGCTAGCATCGCGCGATGGGCGCTGTCTCCAGGCGTGACCTCCTGAAGTACGCCGGCGTCGCGCCGGCGGTGCTGGGTGCCGCGACGCTCGGCGTCCCACCCGCTACCGCGGCGGGCACGGCCGTCTTCCTCGACCCGGGTCATAACGCAGTGAACGACGCGTCGATAAACGCGCAAGTCCCCAATGGGCGGGGCGGCACGAAGGCGTGTCAGGCGTCGGGCGCCGCCACCAACGACGGCTATCCGGAGCACGCGTTTACGTGGGACGTCGTCCAGCGAATTAGCGGCTCGCTCAACCAGATGGGCGTGCGCACCCAGCTGTCGCGAGACAACGACAACTCCGTCGGTCCCTGCGTCGACCAGCGCGCCGCGCGGGCCAACGCGATGCGCCCCGACGCGATCGTCAGCATCCACGCCGACGGCGGTCCGCCGTCGGGCAGCGGATTCCACGTCAACTACTCCAGCCCGCCCTTGAACGCCGCGCAATCCGGACCCGCGATTCAGCTGGCCCACACGATGCGTGACGCCCTGGTGCAGGCGGGCCTGCAGCCGTCCAACTACATCGGCTCCGACGGCCTTTACGGCCGCGACGACCTCGCCGGCCTGAACCTGGCCGACTACCCGGCGATCCTCGTCGAACTCGGCAACATGAAAAACGCCGCCGAGGCCGCGCGGATGGAAAGCCCGGACGGCCGGGCGGCGTATGCCGCGGCAGTGGTCCAGGGGATCGCGGCGTACCTGAAGCTCTAGACGAGCTGGGTCACCGCCGTCGCGACGACGAGCACCAGCACGGAAATCCCGACGACGTACACCGGGGTCCGGGCGGTGATCCGCGCCGGCATCGGCCGCCGGCCCAGCGTGCGCTGGCGTTGCAGGGCGATCACGAAGCTGCACAGCGCCGCGGCACCGGCCAGGGCGGCCGGGATCAGCGCCGCCGGCTCCGTCGCGCCGTGCCAGTCCTTGATCGTCAACAGCACGCCGTTGACGAGAAACGCGAACGACGTCCGCGTCCAGGCCAGGATCGTGCGTTCCGCCGCCAGGCTGGCCGGCCGGGTCAACCCGCGACCGCCTTGAGGATGACCAGGCCGAGCGCGATGATGCCGACCACGCTGAGGCCGATCGCCAGGAACACCGGCGAGGGATGACGGGGCAGCGGATCGCCGCGGCGCATCGCCCGATCGGCCTGCTGCCAGCGCATCAGACCCATCACGCTGGTGAGGGTCGCCAGCAGCGCGAGACCTACGCCGAGCAGTCGGCGCGAGCCGGGGATCGCCAGCTCCGGGACGAGCTGGACGAGGGCGACGGCCGCCGCGAGCAGGCCCAGCGCGGTGCGCTGCCAGGCCAAGAACGTCCGCTCGTTGGCGAAGGTGAACCGGTAGTCGAGTTCTTCGTGCTCTTCTGCGCTGTCGGCCACGAGGCACATCGTTGCATGATGGGGCCCGTGGTCAAGGCGTTGTTGTTCGACGTGCAGGGCACGGCGACCGATTTTCATTCCACCGTCTGCGGGCAGGCCCAGCGGCTGAGCGCCGGGCGGCACCCGGGCGTCGATTGGGGTAACGTGGTGCGGCGTTGGCGCGCAGCCTATTTCGCCGCCTTGGAGACCGCGCCCGGCGCGCGCTGGGTTTCGGTGCACTCGGTGTATCGCTCGTCGTTGGACACCGTCCTGGAGGAGTGCGGCATCGCGGGGTTTTCGGATGCCGAGTGCGACGAGCTGACCCTGGCCTGGCAGCGGTTGGCGCCCTGGCCGGATGTGGTGCCGGGGCTGACGCGGCTGAAGGGTGCGTTCACGTTGGCCACGCTGTCGAACGCCGACGTCTCGGCGGTGATCAACATTTCCAAGCGGGCCGGATTGCCCTGGGACGCCGTCTTCGCCGCAGAGATGGCCGGGGTGTTCAAGCCCGATCCGGCGATCTATCGCATGGCCGCGACCTATCTGGGTCACGATCCCGCGGACATCATGATGGTGGCAAGCCACAAGTACGACATTCGCGCGGCAGCCCGGCTCGGGTTCCGCACGGCATTCGTCGCGCGCCCTTTGGAATTCGGGGCCGACGGTGAAGCCGACGTCGCCTACTCCGACGAATTCGACGTCAACGCGGCCGACTTCGTCGACCTCGCCGCACAGTTGGGGTGCTAGGGCCGGTGCGCCGAACGGGTCAGCGGCTGACCGTTGGCGCCTTGCAGCAAGCAGATGACGGTGCTTGGGGTGGGATTGGCGCCGGTTCGGTCTTGGTTCGAGTCGATGAGATAGGTGATCGAAAAGGGGCTGCCGTCAACGGATTGTCCGGTATACGGCGCGAAACCTTCGTTGCAGTCCTTGTTGGCGACGATGGCGACGGCTTTGTCGACGGCCAACGGGCCGCGCAGATACACCTCGGCCAAATGCGGTGTGGCGCAGTCGACGGCGGTGACGGTCACCCGGCTCAGATCGATCGGCGGAAGGTCGGCTACGCAGTCGCCGACCTGCAGGTCGACCCATTTCACGGTGTGGGAGCTCAGCTTTGTGGCCGCCGTCGCGGATGGCGTCGCCGTCGCGTGCGGCGTGATGGTGTTTCTGGCTGGCTCGGAACCACAGGCGGCCAGAAATGCGCTCGCGGCTAGGCCGCATATCGCGTAAAGGGCCCGCATGCAGCGCAGTTTACGCGGAAGTCAGTGCCGGGTCAGGCTTTTCGGACGACATCGACAGGAATCCGCGCACACACCGCGCGGCCAGCAGCCAGTTCGACGGCTTCCTCATGTTCAGCCCGCCCAGCAGCTGCTTGATCATGGTCAGCGTGTCGAAGTAAATGCGTTCGCACACAAGGGTTTCCGTGTCGTCGAACACGAAGTAGGCGTTCATGCGGACCCGGAACCGGCTGCCGGTGGGCGGAACCTTGCCGAGATAACCGCGGTGTGTGCCCATCAACCAGAACTCGACGATCACCGCGTCGGCGCTGTGCCGCAGCGCGATGATCTCGTGGTCCTGGTCGGGAAACGCAGTGCGGGTATAGACGTAGTAGCCGCGCACGGCCTCGTCGCCGTCGTGGACGACCATCTGCGGGATCAGCTCGTAGCGGGGGTGCGGGAACGTCGCCAGCACGTCGTCCCAGGCCTGGCGGACCTCATCATGGAAGTGGTCGAGCACGAGTTTCTCGCGGGCGGCCAGCACCTCGGGAGGGGGAAACGCGGGAATGGTCACGATGGTCACCCTAAACCTGGCGAGCAGACGCAGAATTGCATAGCGCCACGTGAAATTGTGCGATTCTGCGTCTGCTCGCGGAGCTAACCGCGCGGGGGAGTCCAGGCGACCGGCAGGGTCTTGATGCCGTGAATGAATTGCGACAGCAGCCGTGCGGGTTCCTCCGTCGCGACGATGTCGGGGATTTCGCGGCGCAATTCGTCGAACGCAACCCGGATCTCCCGACGGGCCAGGTTGGCGCCGAGGCAGAAATGGGCGCCCCCGCCACCGAAGCCGAGATGCGGATTGGGGTCGCGCGTGATGTCGAAAGCCCACGGATTGGCGAACTTTGACTCGTCGCGATTCGCCGAGTTGTACCACAGCGCGACCTTGTCGCCGGCCGCCATCTTGGTGCCGCTCAGCTCGAAGTCTCGGGTCAGCGTTCGTCGCATGTAGACAACGGGGGAGGCCCACCGCACGATCTCCTCGACCGCGGTGGGTGCCAGGTTCTCGTAGTCCGACCACCACTTTTCCCGTTGATCGGGATACCGCGACAGGGCCAGCACGCCGTGGCTGATCGCATTGCGCGTGGTCTCGTTGCCTGCCACCACCAACAGGATGAAGAACGACGCGATCTCCGACGACGACAGCCGGTCGCCGTCGACCTCGGCCTCCACCAGACTCGTGGTCAGATCGTCGTGATGGTTGACGCGGCGGTCCTCGGCCAGCGCGGTGGCGTACGCGCCGATGTCCATCGAAATCTGAATGAACTCTTCGAAATTGGTTGTCAGGTCGGGGTCGCCGAACCCGAGGATCACGTTGGTCCAATGGAAGATCTGTTCGTGATCCTCCTCGGGGATCCCCATCATGTCGCAGATGATCTGCAACGGCAGCGGCCCGGCGAGCTCGCTGACCAGATCGGCTTCTCCGTCGGGATGATTGGCGATCAGCGAGGCGACCAACCGGTGCGCACGCTCGCGCACCGACGCCTCGATGCGGGCGACCACCTTCGGCGTGAACGCGCGGCTGACGATCGAGCGCAGCCGCTGGTGTCGTGGATCGTCGAGCACGATCATCGAGCCGAAGTACTCGGCGATCTCGGGCGCATTCTCGTTGATCGTGATGTTGGGGCTGGAGCTGAAGATGTCCGGATGGCGGCTGGCGAAGTGAACGTCGTCGAGCTTGGTCAGCGCCCAATACCCATTGCCCGACTCGAACCCCTCCATCTCGATGGCGGGCCAGAACGAGATCGGGGCCTCCCGGCGCAAGGTCGCGAACGCGCCGTCGCGAACGTCGTCGTCGAGGGCCCAGAAATCAAGCGACTCGAGATGAATGTCGGCAAGCGGGATGTCCGGCGGTGGCGTCCCGTTTTGCCGCGTCGCTACGCCCTTTTTGGGACCCGTCGTAAGGCTCACCTAGGCCCTCCTTCGCCGTTGAAGAGGTGACACTGGCGAGCCTAGACCGTCGTCAGTGCGTACAGAGGGTTCTGGTGGGTGAGCCCACCGTCGCCGTCGCCTTGCTCACTTCGTTGCCGTCGAGCAGAATCCTGCAGGTCAAGGGGCCCGGCCCCTGTGCGCTGATGACGAATACCTGGCCCCCGAACGCGGTGAACTGCGTCGACCACGGCAGTGGCGCGTTCACCTGGCGCTGCTGACCGGCGTCGGTTTGGTAGGAGATGTATTGCGCGACGCCGGGGCCACTCACCTCGTACTGGACCTTGGGGTTCTGGGGTATGGCGTTGGCCACGCCGCACGCGTTCGCGACCCCGATCCCGATCGCGAACACGAGCGTCGGTCCGCGCAGATGCTTCGTCATGGATGTCATCGTGTCATCACGGGCATCGCCTGGTCTATAGGGTGAACGCGGGGCTGACGATCGGAAGGTGCGCATGACGGATTCGAAGCGTGTGGTGGTCTGGGGCACTGGCTTCGTCGGCAGGATGGTGATCGCCGAGATCGTCAAGCATCCGGTGTTCGAGTTGGTGGGCGTCGGCGTCAGCAACCCGGACAAGGTCGGCCGCGACGTCGGCGAGATCTGCGGGTTGCCCGAGCCGGTGGGAATCCTCGCCACCGACGACGTCGACGCCCTGATCGCGTTGAAGCCCGACGCGTTGGTCCACTACGGCCCGACGGCCATGCACGCCAAGGACAACATCGCGCTGATCACCCGCTTCCTGCGGGCCGGCATCGACGTGTGCTCGACGGCGATGACACCGTGGGTCTGGCCGACGATGCACCTCAACCCGCCCAACTGGATCGCGCCGATCACCGAAGCCTGCGAGCTGGGCGAGTCGTCGTGCTTCACCACCGGCATCGACCCGGGATTCGCCAACGACCTGTTCCCCATGACGCTGATGGGCCTGTGCTCAGAAGTGCGGCGGGTGCGGGCGTCGGAATTGCTGGACTACACCAACTACGAGGGCGACTACGAAGTCGAGATGGGCATCGGCCGCGAGCCGGAATACAGCCCGATGCTGGAGAACAGTGACGTGTTGATCTTCGCGTGGGGGGCCACCGTTCCGATGATCGCGCACGCCGCCGGCATCATGCTCGACGAGATCACCACCACCTGGGACAAGTGGGTGACCCCGACGGAGCGGCACTCCGCCAGGGGTGTCATCAAGCCGGGACACGTTGCCGCCGTCCGGTTCACCATCAACGGGATCTACCAGGGCGAGACGCGTATCCAGCTCGAACACGTCAACCGCATCGGGCTCGACGCGGCGCCCGACTGGCCGACGGGACACGACAACGACGTCTACCGGGTCGACATCGAGGGGACGCCGAGCATCTTCCAGGAGACCGCGTTCCGGTTCACCGACGGCTCGGGCCGCGACGCGGCGACGGCCGGATGCCTGGCGACGGGAATGCGGGCGTTGAACGCTGTTCCCGCGGTCAACGACCTGCGGCCAGGCTGGGTCACGCCGCTCGACCTGCCGCTGATCGCGGGCGCCGGAAACATCCGGTGACCGGAGCAAGCCCTGCGCTGGGGTTGTCGGTCGGTGCCACCAAACTGGCGGCCGTCACCGCCGACCACGCCCTTACCCGCAAGCCCGTCCTGACCCTGTATCGGCAACGCTCACCGGAGGTCGGCGTCCCGTCGGAAAACCCTCAGCTGGGCGAGCCGGGCCTGGTGATCACCGACTTCGTCCAGCGGGTCGGAGACCCGGCCGGAATCGTCGCGGCCGACGGCTCAACCCATCGCAGCGAGGCATTGCTCGCCGACGGGTTGCGCGCGCTGGCCGTCGCCGCCACCTGTGGACGCGCCTTGCCCGAGAACATCGCGGTGACGTATCCCGCCCACTGGGAAGCGACGGCGGTGGACGCCTTGGGCTCGGCGTTGAGCCGGCTGGCCGAATGGTCGAACCGGCCGCTGACCTTGATCTCCGATGCCGCGGCGGCCCTGTTCGCCGTGCGGGCGAACCCCGGCATACCGGCCCGCGGGACGGTGGCGGTGTGCGATTTCGGCGGCAGCGGCACCAGCATCACGGTGCTGGACGCCGGCGACGATCACCCGGTGGCCGCGACCGTGCGCCACCCCGACTTCTCCGGCGACCTGATCGATCAGGCGGTGCTGACCGCAGTCATGGCGGTTTTGCCGGACGCAGGCTTTTTCGACCCGCCCGGCACGTCGGCGGTCGGCTCGCTCAGCCGACTGCGCGCCGCCTGCCGAAGCGCCAAGGAGGGGCTCTCGTCGCACACGGTGGTCGCGCTGGGGTTGCCCGGGGTGAGTGACGAGGTCCGGTTCACCAGGGCTGAATTCGACGGCGCGATCCGCGATTCGCTCGACGATTTCGTTTCGGTCTTGGATGAAACGTTGGCGCACAACGGAATTCGCGATTTGGTCGCGGTGATCTCGGTAGGGGGCGGGGCGCATATCCCGGCCGTCACCACCACGCTGTCGGGCCATCTTGGGGTGCCGGTTGCCACCACGCCGCGCCCGCACCTGACGGCGGCCGTCGGCGCCGCGCTGCGCGCGGCTGGAGCCGGCGCCTTAACCTAGGTCAGCGCTTTTCGCCCTTGTTCTCCTCTTTTGCGGCTTCGCGAAGTTCCTCGTTAAAGGCTTTGTCCTTCTCGATCTGCTCTTGCTTGCCGAGGTTCTCGGTACCTTGGTCTTCGTCGCCTTGGTCCTCGCCCTGATTCTCGGCTCGGTCCTCGGTGCCTTTGTCGCTCGCGCCCTGGTCCTCGGCGCCTTCCCCGCCCTTCGGGTTGCCCTCGTCGTCCAGCCAGTCGTTGACCGCCGTGCCCGAGACCATTCCACTGGTGCCGGGCAGCACCAGGGTGGGCCGGTCTTCGTAGGCCGTCATCATTTCGGCGGCCTTTTCCTTTTGCTCCTCGTCGGGCTCTGGTTTCTCAGTTAACTGCTGGCCCTCTTCTTGACCAGCGTCTTTGTCGTCCTGCACGCTCATGGCGGCTACCCCCTTCCGAGTTGCAGTCTCGACGGTTGTGATGGGGGTTCCCCCCGCAGCATCGTGCCGAAACTCTCGGCAACGCGTTTGTTTGCCGCCGGATCAGCGCCGGGGTGGGCTTGGCGCCGCCGGGTGGCGGCGAAAAGCGTTGTGGGAGTTCTCAGTTCGGCTTCGGGTAGCTGACGCCGGTGAGTTGTTCGGAAATCTCCCACAGCCGCGCGCTGTCGTCGTCGTTCTTGGCGTTTGCGGGGACCTTCGCCAGCGCCACGCCGCCCCCAGCGGCCTCATAGAAACCGCTCGGCCCGTAGAACGCACCGCCCTCGGCGTGGGGCGCGGCGGCCGCGTACAGGGCGGGCAGGATTCCCTCGTCGATCTCTTGCCAGAGGAACGGCGTGAAACGCCAGGACAGCTTGTATAGCCGCTCCATCAGGGCCGGCTTTTCGCGGCCATGCGACGGGCCGGCAATCTGCAGATTGGTCTTGGTCAGGCCGGGGTGCGCGGCGTTGGAGACGATGCCCCAGCCGCCCGCGCGACTGCGCTTGTCGAGCTCGCGGGCGAACATCAGCACCGCGAGCTTCGACTGCCCGTAGGCCGACATTGCCGCGTAGGACTTTTCGAACTGCAGGTCGTCGAAGTGGATCTTGCCGCTCTGCCGGGCCGCGAGGCTGCTCAGCGAGACGACGCGGGATTTCTGGGCGGCGCGCAGCAGCGGCAGCAGGCGCCCGGTGAGGGCGAAATGCCCGAGATGGTTACTGCCGAACTGCAATTCGAAGCCATCGGCGGTGGTGTCGCGCTCCGGTGGCGTCATCACCCCGGCGTTGTTGATCAGGATGTCGATCGGCCGGCCCTCGGCGTTGAGCTGTTCGCCCAACGTGGCGACCGATGCCAGCGACGACAGGTCGAGAGGTTTGATGGTCAATTTGGCGTCGGGAACCGTGGCGCGGATTTCCTCGATCGCCTTTTCCCCTTTGGCGCGGTTGCGGATCGCCATGACGACGTCGGCGCCGGCCGCGGACAGCCGCCTGGCCAGCCCGAACCCCAGCCCGCTGTTGGCCCCGGTGATGATCGCCAGCTTCCCCGTCAGGTCCGGCACGGTGGCGACGAGATCCTTGGCCATGCGTATCACTCCTTACTCGATATGAGCCCCGTCTTAGTCTGCTCTTTGTGTCGGCTTGTCGACAGCGCGGTCGCGGCTGGGCCGCCGCATTAGCCGCCGGCGCGCTGCCCACGCTCGCTTTTCCGGCGCCGTCGTGGTGGTGGCTGGCCTGGTTCGGTGTGGTTCCGCTGCTGTTACTGGTGCGGGCGGCGCCTTCGGCGTGGCAGGCGTCCGTGCGGGCGTGGTGGGGTCTCGGCGGGTTCGTGCTGATTAACCAGTACTGGTTGGTGACCAGCATCGGTCCTCTCCTGGTGCCCTTGGCCGTCGGGTTCGGTGCGCTCTGGCTGCCGTGGGGGTGGTTCGCGCATCGGTTGTTGGCGCCGCCCGCCACAGTCGGTCGCACTGTTGCGGCGTTGGTCGTGTTGCCCAGCGCGTGGGTGGCGGCCGAGGCGGTGCGGTCGCTGCCATGGCTGGGCGGTCCGTGGGCATCGCTGGGCGCCTCGCAATCCAACCAGCCGGTCACGCTGGCGTCGGCGTCGTTGGGCGGGGTGTGGCTGACGAGTTTCCTTCTGGTTGCTTGTAATACCGCTATCGTCGGCGTAATCGCGCACCGGGAGATGACCAGTCGGCTCGTCGCGACGGCGGCCGCGCTGGCGTGTGCGGCGGTGGGTCCCTTGTGGTATCTGCTGGGGCCCGCGCCGGCCGGGGGGTCGACGCTGCGGGTCGCTTTGGTGCAGCCCGGCGACATCGCCGACTCCGATGCCCGGCTGGCGGCCAGCGAGGCGCTCACCGCGTCGGTCGCCGGCCAGCGACCCGACTTGGTGGTCTGGGGCGAAAGCAGCGTGGGGCAAGACCTCGTCAGCCATCCCGAGCTGCTGGCCCGGCTCGCCGAGCTGTCCGGGCGAGTCGGTGCGGACCTGTTGGTCAACGTCGATGCGCCCGCTCCCGGTGGGGGGATCTACAAGTCGGCGGTGCTCATCGGCGAGCACGGATCGTTGGGCAGCTACCGGAAGACCCGGCTGGTGCCGTTCGGCGAATACGTGCCGCTGCGAACGCTTTTCGGCTGGATCACCCGCCACAGCAAGGCCGCCGGCGAGGACCGGCAGCGCGGCACCGGGCCCGTGGTGCTGCGAGTGGGCAGCGTGTCCATCGGACCGTTGATCAGCTACGAGGCGACATTCTCCGACCTCGCCCGGCGCGAGGCTTCACTCGGTGCCGGCCTGCTGGTGTATCAAAGCTCGACCTCGTCGTTCCAGGGCAGTTGGGCGCAGCCGCAGCTGGCCGCGCAGCCCGCGGTCCGCGCCGTCGAGGCCGGCCGCCCGGCCGTGCACGCCGGATTGTCCGGGGACAGTTCGGCGTTCGACGCGCGCGGCCGACGGCTGGCGTGGTGTCGGTCGGGCTTTCGGGGGGTCACCGTCGTCGCCGTGCCGATGGGGTCGTATGCGACGCCGTACCAACGGCTGGGCGACTGGGTGCCGGTGGCGGCGTTCGTGATTGTCGGGGTCGCGGTGTTTCGCTGGCACCGCATGGCCCGCGGTGACAAACTGCCTGAATGAGCAGCAGGCGGCTCGCAAAAATCTCGCTCGCCGGGGCCATCGTGATGATGGTCCTCGCGGTGGCCGGCTTCATCGTCTCGCTGGTGCTCAACGCGTTCTTCCTGGACAAATACGACGCCTACGGCGAAGTGCCGATCCCAGGGTCGAGCAGCCTGAGCCTGCCCGCCGGTGAGGTCACCCTCAGCTTCCACACCGTGGTGATCGGCGGGCCCAATGGTGGTCTGCCCGTGCCGCCGCTCGGTGTCACGATCTCGCCGCCCGAGGGGGTGGCGCAACCGGTGGTGACGGAAAACATCGGCAGCACAACGACGGTCAACAATGACGCACACGTGCGGGTATGGATCGCTCAGATTCCCGCCGCCGGCACCTACAACGTCACCACGGACGGCAAGGTCAACGGCTTCATCGAGCCGCGACTTGCCTTCGGGCACAAGAGCTCCTACGGCTATCTGGTGTGGGTGTTCGTGGCCGTCTTCGTTGTGGGACTGGTCGATTCGATCGCGTCCGGCATGTGGTTGTCGCGCACCCGGCGTAAGGCGGCAACGGCGTTCGTGGCGGTGCATGAGCCGAGGCCGTATGAGCCCAGCGACGAGGGCGTTCGGTTAGAACGGCTGAAAACGCTAGCGGCACTGCGGGATTCCGGGGCGTTGACGGAAAGCGAGTTTGAAGCCGAGAAACGAAGGATCCTCGAGGGACACTGAGCCCTTGTCGGTGTCGCGTGTCATTGCGTGCTGCCTTGCGTTCCAACGGCATTGAGGAACATGGCGGTGAATGCGTCGCACACTTGCTCCAGTTCAGGCATCTCCCAACCCGGCTGGCCCGCAGCGGGAAGCATTAATACGTGGGCTAGCAGGGGTCCGGTCAGTTGCTCTATCAACAGGGGGATCGGAATGTCGCGGATCGTGCCTGCGGCCACCTGCCGGTGCAGCCATCCTCCGACGGTGGCGAAGTCACGAGGAAAGTAGTCGGCGAAGACCGTGGCGACGGGTCCATGTGGGTTCGCCAGCAGGTCGGCCAGCATTGCCGGAGCCACCCGCGGTTCGCGGGCCAGACCAGCCGCCATCACCGCGTAAAAGCTCGCCACCGTGTGCTCGAGGCGGGCGGTGTCGTCGGCAAACAGAAGGGACAGATCGCTCAGCGGACTGTAACGCTGGTAAATCGCCCCGAACAATCGGTCGCGAGTGCCGAATATGGCCTGCAAGCTTGCCACCGAGCAACTCGCCGACTCGGCAACGGATTCCAGTGTCACCGACGCGAGCCCGCGATCGCTGATTAACCGGGCCCCGGCTTCAATGGCGCGTTCGCGAACCGGCCGCCCGCCGGGATCGACGCCGGTTTTGCGCACCGCCTCGTCCAACGCCCGCCGAGATCCCCCGATCCTGCGCAGCAGCGTGCTGCGCGACATCCCGGCCGCATCGGCGAGCGTGCCCAGTGACACTTCGGCCACCGGCCGGCCGCACTGCTCGGCGGCGCGGATCGCCGCGTCCACCAGGTCGGGCGGCACTTGAAATTCATCGCCTGTTGACATTTTACTAGGCATAGCGCCTAGAATAGTATCATGCGATTGTCGCGGCTTGGGAGGCAAAGCGATCCGCGGATGCGGGCGGCGCTTTTCTGGGTATTGGGCCACACCCTTAACCCGCTGGCGTTGCGGGCCGCCCGCCGCGGCCGAGGGTTTTCCCTGCTGCGCCACCGTGGGCGCAAGACCGGTCGCACCTATGAAACACCGCTTATCCTCGCCGAGGTCGATGGTGGTTTCGTCGCCGAGCTGACCTACGGCACCGATGTTGCCTGGTATCGCAACGTAATGGCGTCGCACCGCTGTGTGGTGGTTTTCAAGGGCGCTGAGTACGAAATCGACGGCATCGAACCGTATCCCGCCGACCTGGGACGCCAAGCCTTCGGATTTCCAGGCGCGGTGATACTGCGCCTGCTGCGGCGCCACGAGTTTCGGTTGCTTCGAATCAAGTGAACCCAGAGAGGATATGCGATAACGATGCTGGGATATTTCGCCGCGTCGGCCCTCGTGGCCTTGCTTGCCATAGTGATGACGAGAGTCCTCCTGCTGCGCCGAACCGGCACGCAGGCAATGCATTTCGGGAACATGGACAAGACGGACTTTCTGATCCCACCGGTCGCGCTGTTTTACTTCTACACCGTCTTCGCCGCCGCCTTTGGCTGGCCGATCGTGAGCGGGCAGCGGTTCTTTCATTCGAATGCCGCAGCATGGGCGGGGGTTGCGCTATGCCTGGGCGGATTGTCGGTCCTGGTGGCCAGCCTGGTCTCGTTCGGCCGGAGCTTCCGCGTCGGCATTGACGTTGATCACCCCGACGAATTGGTCACGACGGGCATCTTTGCGGTCAGCCGCAACCCGATCTATGTCGGCGGCGGGCTGATCTTGATCGGCGAGTTCCTGGTCTTCCCCAATTGGATCCCGCTGGCCTTCCTCGCCGGCGGGCTCGCGCTGTTCCACCGCCAGGTGCTGCGTGAGGAAGAGTTCATGCGTAACCACTACGGCGCGGAATACCTCCGGTACTGCGAGCGCGTGAGGCGATACGTATAAGCCGTGGCTGGCGAAGGCGACAGGCTTTCTGCCCGCCTCACAGCGACAAATCGGTCGAGGGCGCGGCGGCAGCAGAGACGCCGCGCAATTTGTCGCTATGAGGCGGGCAGAGAGAGACCCGCCCGACGGAGGGACTTCTGTGGCAGCTGTGACGACTGGAACCGATCCGACGCCAAACAACTAGTGCCCGCGCGCCACCCATTCCTCGTAGTGGACGATCTCGTCGCCGATGGTGGTGCTGTCGCCATGGCCCGTATGCACGACAGTCTCGCCGGGCAGCTTGCCGAGCCGCTCGGAGATCGACTGCAAAATCGTCGGGAAGTCGGAGAACGAGCGCCCGGTCGCGCCGGGTCCGCCGGAGAACAGGGTGTCGCCACTGAACACCACCCCAAGCTCGGGGGCATGCCAGCACACCGACCCGGGCGAGTGGCCCGGAGTGTGCAGCGCGCGCAATTCGGTGCCGCCGACGCTCAACGTCTCGCCGTCGGACACTGAGCGAAAATCTTTGTCCGGGTGGGTCATTCGCCACAGCACGTCGTCGCCGGGGTGCAGCAGCACGGGCGCATCGAGTCTCTTGCCGAGTTCGGGGGCGACCGTGACGTGGTCGTTGTGGCCATGCGTGCACACCACCGCCACGACATGGCGGCCCGCTACTGCCTCGATGATCGGCGCCGCGTCGTGAGCGGCGTCGAACACCACGACGTCAGAATCGTCGCCGACGAGCCAGATGTTGTTGTCGACTTCCCAACTGCCGCCGTCGAGTTCGAACGTCCCGTGGGTCACTACCCGCTCGATCACAACACCACCACCGAGCGCAGTACCTTGCCGTCGTGCATCTTGTGGAAGGCTTCCTCGATGTCGCCCAGCCCGATGCGTTCGGAGACGAACTGCTCCAAGGGAAGTCGGCCCTGCAGGTAGAGGTCGATCAGGGTGGGGAAGTCGCGCTCGGGCAGGCAGTCGCCGTACCACGAAGACTTCAGCGACCCGCCGTGGGAGAAGAAGTCCACCAGCGGCATCTCCAAAAGCATGTCGGGGGTCGGCACACCCACCAGCACCACGGTGCCCGCGAGGTCGCGGGCGTAGAAGGCCTGCTTCCACGTTTCGGGACGGCCGACCGCGTCGATCACCACGTTGGCCCCGAAGCCGTCGGTGAGGTCCTGGATGGTCTTGACGACGTCGAATTCGCGGGCGTTGACGGTGTGGGTGGCGCCGAACTTGCGCGCCAGATCCAGCTTGCTGTTGTCGGTATCGACGGCGATGATTCGCCGAGCGCCGACCAGCGCCGACCCCGCGATCGCGGCGTCGCCCACGCCGCCGCAGCCGATCACCGCGACGGTGTCGTTGCGCTCCACCGCGCCCGTGTTGATCGCCGCGCCAATGCCGGCCATCACCCCGCAACCCAAAAGGCCGGCGACCGCAGGATCGGCCGCCGGATCGACCTTCGTGCATTGACCCGCCGCCACCAGTGTCTTGTCGGCGAACGCGCCGATGCCCAGCGCCGGGGTGAGTTCGGTGCCGTCGGTCAGCGTCATCTTCTGCTCGGCGTTGAAGGTGTCGAAGCACAGGTGCGGCCGGCCACGCTTGCAGGCCCGGCACTGCCCGCACACCGCGCGCCAGTTCAGGATCACGAAGTCGCCGGGCTCGACGGCGGTGACGCCCGGCCCGACGGCCTCGACCGTGCCCGCCGCCTCGTGGCCGAGCAGGAACGGGTACTCGTCGTTGATGCCGCCCTCGCGGTAAGTCAGGTCGGTGTGGCACACCCCGCAGGCAATGACGTCGACTACGGCCTCACCGGGCCCGGGGTCCGGGATGACGACGTCCACCAGCTCGACGGGTTCGCCCTTTTTTCGTGAAATCACGCCGCGCACTGTCTGACTCATGGCGTCCAACCTACGGTGTAGCGTCGCTGACCATGACGGCACCCGAGACGGCCGAACAATTCGCCGAGCGGATGGTTGGGGCCATCGACGGCGCCAGTCTCACCATCCTGCTGAGCATCGGGCATCAGACCGGTCTGCTGGACACCATGGCCGGGCTGCCTCCCGCCAGCAGCGCGCAGATCGCCGAGGCCGCCGGCCTCGACGAGCGCTACGTCCGGGAGTGGCTTGCTGGCATGACAACCGGGCACGTCGTCGACTACGACGCCGCCGCCGGCACCTACTCGCTCCCCGCTCACCGCGCGGCGACCCTCACCCGTGCGGCCGGGCCGCACAACCTCGCCCTCGTTGCGCTGTTCGTTCCGCAACTCGGCGAGATCGAGCAGAAAATCGTCGGTTGCTTTCGCGAGGGTGGCGGGCTGCCGTATACCGAATTCCCTCGCTTCCACGCGTTGATGGCCGAGCAGAGCGCCGCCGTGTTCGACGTCGCGCTCGTCGACGTCGTGCTGCCGTTGGTCGACGGCCTCCCGGAACGCCTCCGTGCCGGAGCCGATGTGGCCGATTTCGGCTGCGGCAGCGGTCACGCGATAAACGTGATGGCACAGGCGTTTCCGGCAAGCCGGTTCACCGGCATCGACTTTTCCCGCGAGGCCATTGCCACCGGTGTCGCCGAGGCGGCTCGCCTCGGCCTGATGAACGCGACCTTCGAAAGCCACGATCTGGCGCGGCTGGACAAGCACGAGGCCTACGACGTCATCACCGTGTTCGATGCGATCCACGACCAGGCGCAGCCGGCGCGGGTGCTGGAGAACATCTACCAAGCGCTGCGACCCGGCGGCGTCTTCTTGATGGCCGACGTCAAGGCGTCGAGCCGGCTCGAGGAGAACGTCGATGTGCCGATGAGCACCTATCTCTACACCGTCTCGCTGATGCATTGCATGACGGTGTCACTGGCGCTGGATGGCGCCGGGCTGGGCACGGCGTGGGGAACGCAGCTGGCCACCTCGATGCTCGCCGACGCCGGTTTCGGCGACGTGCGGGTGGCCGAGATCGAATCGGACCCGCTGAACAACTACTACATCGCCAGGAAGTGATGGCGGCCCTCGACGCTCTCGACGACTGGCCCGTCCCATCCGCCGCCGCCGCGGTGATCGGACCCGACGGGGTGCTGGAGACGCATGGCGACAGCAAGCAGGTTTTCGTGCTGGCGTCGGTCACCAAACCGTTGGTCGCGCGGGCCGTGCACGTCGCCATCGAGGAGGGCGTCGTCGACCTGGAGACCCCGGCCGGACCGCCCGGCTCCACGGTTCGCCACCTGCTGGCGCACGCGTCGGGCCTGGCGATGCACAACGACCGCGCGCTGGCGAAGCCCGGCGCCCGGCGCATCTACTCCAACTACGGCTTCACCGTGCTGGCCGAGACCGTGGAGCGGGAGTCGGGGATCGAGTTCGGCCGCTACCTGACCGAGGCGGTGTGCGAACCGCTGGCGATGGGGACGACCCGGCTGGACGGCGGGGCCTTGGAAGCCGGGTTCGGGGCGACGTCCACCGTGGCGGATTTGGCCGCCTTCGCCGGTGACCTGCTGCGCCCGGCGACGGTGTCGGCGCAGCTGCACGACGAGGCCACGACGGTGCAATTTCCCGGGCTGGACGGTGTGCTGCCCGGGTACGGGGTGCAGCGACCCAACGACTGGGGGCTGGGTTTCGAGATCCGGGATTCGAAATCGCCGCACTGGACGGGCGGGCGCAACTCGGCGCGGACATACGGGCATTTCGGCCAGGCGGGCGGTTTCATCTGGGCGGATCCCGACGCGGAGCTGGCGCTGGTGGCGCTGACGGACCGGGATTTCGGCGAGTGGGCGCTGGACTTGTGGCCCGCGATTTCCGACGCGGCGATATCCGAATACACCAAATAGGCCACGGAGACTAGCGCAACACGGGTATCACAGGGCACAATAGACACGCAGGACACAAAAACATCAGCATTTCCGCTGCTCGCGGGTCCACCAGGTCGTTGGGGAAGACGTCCCTCGTGGAACCGAAGGAGCAGGAGATGCGTGCGTCGAATCAATTCGCCGACGTGACGGCTGGCGTGGTCTATATCCACGCCTCGCCCGCGGCGGTCTGCCCGCATGTCGAGTGGGCGCTGTCGTCGACCCTGCAATCCAAGGCCAACTTGGTGTGGACCCCGCAGCCGGCGATGCCCGGACAGCTGCGCGCGGTCACCAATTGGGTCGGGCCGGTGGGCACCGGCGCCCGGCTGGCCAACGCGTTGCGCTCTTGGTCGGTGTTGCGGTTCGAGGTGACCGAGGATCCGAGCCCCGGGGTCGACGGCCACCGATTCAGCCACACCCCGCAGCTCGGCTTGTGGAGCGGAGCGATGAGCGCCAACGGCGACATCATGGTCGGGGAGATGCGGCTGCGGGCGATGATGGCGCAGGGCGCCGACACGCTGGCCGCGGAACTGGATTCGGTGCTGGGGACGGCCTGGGACGAGGCGCTCGAGGTGTACCGCGACGGCGGCGACGCCGGTGAGGTGACCTGGCTGAGCCGGGGCGTCGGCTAGATAACGGGCGGGCTCACCGGGGTAGCGGTGACCGGCATCTCCATGCTGCCTGCGCACGCGCCGCTGACGATGTCGATGTGAAACACGCCGGTCAGGGTGCCGTCGGCGGCGGGCGTCAAGGCCGTGATGGACCTCGCGGGGTCGCGTTCCACGCGGCCGCCGAGCAGTGGGCAATCCCAGGTCCGGTTGATCTGCTGGACCCACTGAGACCCGTTCCAGGCGAACTGAACCGATCGCTGCTCGTACGGGCTTTTGGGCGCCGGAGGGTTATTGACCGTGGCGACGCAGACGCCCGTCGAGCAGTTCGACGTGAACGAGTAGCTGGCCCGCTGGGAGGTTTCGGGCTGACGGGCGGCCATGCTGGTACCGGTCTTCTGGTTGGCGGCGAAAGTCAGCAGGTAGGGCCCGTTCCAGGCCGACGGCTGAATCGCGGAGGCCGCGGGCGAAAGCCATACCGAGCAGCCCAGCGCCGCGGCAGCCAACAGGCCCAGTGCAATCTTGCGGTGTCCCGACATATTTCCCCCCGGTGCAGAGCCGACGCCAAGATATCGGACGGGGTGGCCGATCTGTTACACCGCCGTGATCCTTATTTCGCGGGACGCAGAATCCGTAGCGCGTGGTGAGGCGAGTCACTCGCAGCGACCCTTCCTGATCAGGCACTTCACGCGCTAGAGTTTATCCATATTAAATTGTAAAAATTGCGTTAGGTGCGATACGGCGTGACCGACAACGAACTCCGCGTCCGCCAGGCCCACAGGGGCGATGCCAGCGGGTATCAGGGCGCGGGGTACCGCGCAGAGCTGCGCCTTGCCGAGAACATCGTCAATCCGGAGACATGGGCCGGCGGCATAGAAGACAAGCGGGCCATGGTGCCGCGACTGCGGGTGGGTCGCGACAAGTGGTTAAACGTGCTCTGGCTGCTTCCCGCCGGGTTCGCCGTGCTCGTCGTGGCCGTGGCAGTGGCCAAAGGCCTGCACCACATCCCGGCGGTGCAGGCCTTCATCCAGCGTTATCCCGGAACCCATGTGCCTTCCGGCGTCAGCCCCGGCATCCCGGCGTGGGTCGGATGGAGCCACTTCTTCAACCTGTTCCTGATGACGTTCATCATCCGTTCCGGGATTCAAATCCTGTGCGACCATCCGCGGCTGTACTTCAGTCGCAACGCCACGCCGGGCAAGGACGAGTGGCTGCGAGTGGCCAAGCCGGTGCCGGATGACCCGCTGTGGACGGCCAAGGACGACTCGGTCGGTCTGCCCGGTCAGTTGGGATTGCCCGGGATTCGCCATTCCATTGGGCTGGCGCGGTGGTGGCACCTCGGCGTCGACGTTCTGTGGCTGCTCAACGGTGCGGTGTTCTATGTGCTGCTGTTCGCTACCGGTCAATGGCGACACATGGTGCCGACCAGCTGGGACGTCTTTCCCAATGCGGGATCGGTTGCGATCCAATACCTGTCGCTGGACTGGCCGATCGACAACACCTGGGTGGCCTACAACGCGCTGCAGTTGTTGACGTACTTCACGACGGTCTTCATCGCGGCACCGCTCGCGGTCATCACCGCGCTTGGGATGTCGCCGGCCCTTTCGATGCGCCTCACCATGATCAGCAAGCGGTTGAACATTCAGCACGCACGCTCACTGCACTTCCTGGTCTTGGTGTATTTCATCGTGTTCATCGTTATGCACGTCACGATGGTTTTTGCCACCGATGCTGTGCGCAACCTCAACCACATGTTCGGCGCCCGCGACGACAACAGCTGGGTGGGTTTCTGGGTCTTTGCCGCGGCCATGGCGGTGGTAACGATTGGCTGGGTCGTCGCCACCCCGTTCACTTATCGCCACCCCAGGATTGTGCAGCGGGTCGGCTACGCGCTTGTCGGGCCGTTGCAGCGGCTGTTCGAGTACGCCAACCCGAAGCCTGGTGCGTTCACCGAAAAAGACATCTCGCCGTACTTCTGGCACAACGGCACCTACCCAGAAACCGTTGAGTACAAGGAGTTGGAACAGAACAACTTCGTGGATTGGCGGCTGCGGGTCGACGGCCTCGTCGAGAACCCCACCGAGTTCTCGCTGGCCGACTTGCATGACTTGCCGTACCACGAACAGATCACCCAACACTTCTGCATCCAGGGCTGGTCGGGTGTTGCCAAATGGGGTGGCGTGCAAATGAAGACGATCATGGACGTCGTCAAACCGCTGGCCGCTGCGAAATGGGTGGTGTTCTACTCGCTGGGCCCCGGCGCGGACGGGGGGATCTATTATGTCGCGCACCCCATTGACCAGATGAGCAACCATCTGACCATGCTGGCCTACGACATGAACGGCGAACCGGTGAGCTACGGTCACGGGGCGCCACTGCGGCTGCGCAATGAATTGCAGCACGGCTTCCGGCATGTGAAGTGGCTCAAGGGCATTGAGTTCGTCGCACACTACTCCGAGTTGGGCAGCGGTTACGGCGGTTACAACGAAGACCACGAATACTTCGGGCGGCACCAGACCATCTAGTGGCGTGGAGGTGCGTCATGACAATGAAAAAAATCGAAACTCCGCGAATCGAAGCACTTGGCGATCACGAGTACCTCGTGCGTGTCGACCAGGGCGAGGAGCTCGTCGCGATCCGGGTGCGAGCCACGCCGGAGGTCGTCGCGCGCATCGCCGGACCCGACGCCGACGAAACCCGCGTAGTCGCTGATACCATCGCGTATCTGATTGCGCGGCAGTGCCCCGAAGACCTACCCGAGCAACTCGACCTCGACGACATCGTCGCGGCCTACGACGGTTACCTCGACGAGCTCCACGACCAGATCTGCTGTCTGTGATGAACGGCCATCACCCCACGGCGCTCGTGCTTACCGCGCGGGGCGCAGAATCTGCAGCGCCGCGGGTACCGCGGAGATCTCGGCGGGCAGCGCGCAGGCGAAGTCGCCGTCGGCGTAGACGTTGATGCCGGGGCAGTCGACGTGGATCGATGTGGCGCGTGCGGTGCTCACCTCGTCGAGGTCGACGTGGGTGCCCTTCATGACGGTGGGGAACAGGCGGACCAGTTTGGTCCGGGACGCCGAATGGGCCATCGTGATGTCGAGCAGACCATCGGTGGGGTCGGCATTGGGACAGATCAGCAGTCCACCGCCGTAGCTGCGGGTGTTGCCGAAGGCCGCCAGCGTGATGTCGGCGTCGATCTCTTTCGTCCCGTCGAGCACCAGCCGAAACGGCAACAACCGTAGCCTCGAAAGCTCGGCGAGCATCGCGATGTAGTAACGCGCCCGGCCGTGCGGCCAGGTCATCCGGTTGGCGCGATCGGTCACCAGCGAATCGAATCCCGTCGCGGCGACGGTGCCGAACCACTTGTCGGTGCCATCGCTGTCGCGAATCCGGCCCAGGTCAATGGTTTCCGTCCAGCCGTCGACGACGATGTCGGCGGCCGCCTCGGGATCCTTTGTGGGAATGCCGAATTCGCGGGCGTGATCGTTGCCGGTGCCCGCCGGGATGATTCCCAGCGGAATGTCGGTGCCCGCCAACACCTGTAGGGCATTGGAGACGACGCCGTCGCCCCCGGTGACCATGACCGCGTCGGTTCCTCGCTCGAGCTCGGCGCCGACAAGGTGGCGCGCGTCTTCGGCGTCGTCGCCGATGATTTCGGTGACCTGCACGCCCCGATCGTGCAGCCTTGCGATCGCGATTTGCGCGGCGCGGATCGCGGCGCCATGCCCCGACACGGGATTGGTCAGCGCGGTGACTTTGGCGATTTCACGCGTACTCACGGAATCAGCTTGCCGGGGTTGAGGATTCCGGCCGGGTCCAGGGTCGCCTTCACCGCGCGCAGTACCTGGACACCGAGATCCCCGACCTCGTCGCGCATCCAGGGTCGGTGGTCGGCGCCGACCGCGTGGTGGTGCGTGATGGTTGCACCGTGGGCCACCATCGCGTCCGACGCCGCCTTCTTGGCCTTCTGCCACTGCTCGATCGCATTGCCGCGTTGCCCCGCGACGACGGTGAAGTACAGCGAGGCGCCGGTGGGGTAGACGTGCGAAATATGGCACATCACGAGCGCCGGCGTGCCGGTCTCGGCCAGCGCACCGGTGAGCGCTTCGGTAACCGCGGCCTTGAGGGCGGGAATGTTGGACCAATCGGTGGCGGTCTCGAGCGTCTCGCAGAGCGCGCCCGCGGACAACAGCGAGTCGCGCAGGTACGGCGCGGCGAACCGGCCGCGTTCCCACGCTTGGGCCGGCGCTTCGCCGAGCGACGTGCCGCCCTGCGCCGCCAGCAGTGCGCGGGTTTCGGCGTGCCGGCTTTCGACGTGTTCCGTGGTGCCCTCGAAGACCGTGATTCCCAAGCAGCCGCCGGTGATTTGGTTTTCGCCGATCGCCTCGGTGGTGGCGAGGTTGACCCCGGTCTCCGCTTCGTCGGAGAGCCGAATGACGGTGGGGCCCGTGGCATTTTGGGTGACCGCGCGCAGGGCCGCGGCCCCGGTCGCGAAATCCGGGAACGACCACGCCTCGTAGCGGACGGCTTCCGGCGCGCGGTGCACGCGCAGCCGCACCTGGGTGATGACGCCGAAGGTGCCTTCCGAGCCGATCAGCAGCTGACGAAGGTCGGGACCGGCGGCCGACTCCGGCGCGCGGCCCAGATCCAGGATGCCGACCGGAGTGACCACCCGGAGCCCGCGAACCATGTCGTTGAACCGGCCATAGCCCGCCGAGTCCTGGCCCGACGAACGGGTTGCGGCGAAGCCGCCGATGGTGGCGTACTCGAAGCTCTGCGGGAAATGCCCGAGCGAAAAGCCTTGGGCGCCAAGCATGCGTTCGGCGTCCGGCCCGGTGACGCCGGCGCCGAACACCGCCTGCCCGGACACCTCGTCGAGGTCGATGAGCCGGTCGAAGCGGCGCAAGTCGAGGGAGACCACCGCGTCGAATTGGGCGCGGGTGGGATTCAGGCCGCCGGTGACGCTGGTGCCGCCCCCGAAGGGGATGACGGCGATGCCGCGCTCCGAGCAGTAGCGCAGGATCGCGGCCACGGCGTCTTCGTCGCCGGGCAACAGGATGGCGTCGGGCGCGTCCTGGACCTTCTCCTTGCGCCGCAGCATGTCGATGGTCGACTTGCCGCCCGCGTGCAACAACCGGTCACGATCGGCGACGCGGCAGTAGCCGTCGCCGACGATCGCGGTCAGCGCGTCTCGATCTTCTGGTGTGAGCGCGGACGGGCGCAGCTCGACGTCATCGGCGTCCAGTTCGGTCTCGGCGGAATCGTCCAGTCCCACGGCCTGCTTCAGCAGCGCCCGGATCCCCTCGGACAGGGGCTTGGCCGCGGCGGGATCTCCCCACGCGTTCCACTTCATCGGCGGGAGGAGTTCCTCGAGGTGCGTCATGCGTTACAGTATTACACATGCTGTCAATCAGTAACGCACCAGTCGACACCCGAGAACGGATCCTTGCGGCCGCCGCCAGCTGTGTGGTCGATTTCGGGGTGGACCGGGTGACCCTGGCCGAGATCGCCCGGCGCGCCGGCGTGAGCCGGCCGACCGTCTACCGCCGCTGGCCGGATACCCGCTCGATCGTGGCGGCACTGCTGACTCAACGCATCGTTGGGGTGATGCGCAACGCGCCATTGCTCGGCGAAGACCGGGAATCCCTTGTGCAACAGATCGTTACGGTGGCCAATCTGCTGCGTCGCGATGACTTGGTTATGTCGGTGATGCATTCTGAGCTGGCGCCGATCTACATCACCGAGCGGCTGGGGTCGAGTCAGCAGATGTTGATCGACGCCCTAGCCGATCGGTTGCGCGCGGCCCAGCGCCACGGCAGCGTCCGTGCCGGCGATCCGCTGCAGATGGCCACCATGGTGCTGCTGATCGCCCAGTCGACGATCCAGTCGGAGCGGATCGTCCGGCCGATTCTTGATTCCGATGCGCTGGCCAACGAGCTCACCTACTCGCTGAATGGTTACCTGTCGTGACGGCCTTGAACTCCTCGCGTCGTACGGCCGACCTGAACGCCCTCGCCGACGGCGAGCCGCTGGACGTGCTGGTGATCGGTGGCGGCATCACCGGCGTCGGGATCGCCCTGGACGCCGCATCACGGGGCCTGCGGGTGGCGCTGGTGGAAAAGCACGATCTGGCGTTCGGCACCAGCCGGTGGAGTTCGAAATTGGTCCACGGTGGCCTGCGGTACCTGGCGACGGGCAACGTTGGGATCGCCCGACGCAGCGCGATCGAGCGCGGAATCCTGATGACGCGCAACGCCCCTCACCTCGTGCGCGCGATGCCCCAGCTGGTCCCGTTGCTGCCGTCGATGAGTCGTGGCAAGCGCGCTTTGGTGCGCGCGGGATTCCTCGCCGGTGATGCGCTGCGGGTGCTGGCGGGGACGCCGTCGTCGGTGCTGCCCCGATCGGGCAGGGTTTCGGCCGGTCGTGTGGTGGAGATGGCGCCGACGGTTCGACGCCACGGCCTGGACGGTGGCCTGCTGGCCTACGACGGGCAGTTGATCGACGACGCCCGGCTGGTGACCGCGGTGGCGCGCACCGCCGGGCAGCACGGCGCCCGGATTCTCACCTACGTCGCGGCGTCTGAGGCCACCGGCGGCTCGGTCCGCCTGACCGACCAACGCACGGGCGAGTCGTTCGACGTGTCCGCCGGTGCCGTCGTCAACGCGGCGGGGGTGTGGGCGGGCGAGATCGACGGATCGCTGCGGTTGCGTCCCAGCCGCGGAACCCACCTGGTGTTCGACGCCAGCGCGTTCGGGAATCCTGTTGCCGCGCTGACGATTCCGATCCCCGGGGAGCTCAACCGCTTCGTGTTCGCCATGCCCGAGCAACTGGGCCGCGTCTACCTCGGCCTGACCGACGAGGACGCTCCCGGTCCGATTCCCGATGTGCCACAACCGTCGTCGGAGGAGATCACGTTCCTGTTAGACACGGTGAACACCGCGCTGGGGACCGCGCTGCAGGCCAGCGATGTCATCGGTGCCTACGCCGGTCTGCGCCCGCTGATCGACACCGGCGAAGGCCGCACCGCCGATGTTTCGCGCGAGCACGCCGTCGTCGAATCGCCCTCCGGCGTCATCAGCGTGATCGGGGGAAAGCTGACCGAATACCGTTACATGGCAGAGGATGTCGTGGACCGCGCCGTCGAACTGCGGCACTTGCGTGCCGGCAATTGCCGGACGCGCAATCTACCGCTCGTCGGCGCCCCGGCCAACCCGGGTTCGACGGTGCCGCCGATGGTCGGCCTGCCCGAGTCGCTGATCCTGCGCTACGGCGCCGAGGCGCCCAGCGTCATCGCCGCTGCGACCTGCGAGCGCCCGTCGGAGCCCGTCGCCGAGGGCATCGACGTGACCCGGGCGGAGTTCGAGTACGCCGTCACTCACGAGTGCGCACTGGACGTCGACGACATCCTGGACCGGCGGACCCGGATCGGCCTGGTCGCCCGCGATCGCGAGCGGGCGACCGGAGTGGCCAAGGAATTCGTGGCGCGCCTCGGCTGAGGATACCATTAAACGGAACTAGTCCGTATCGTTAGGAACATCATGAAGCGCGAAAGCGGCCAGACGAGCGCGTCGAGCCGATCCCGAAGCCCCGGGCGCCTGGATCGGTCGTTGGATGCGGCCATCCTCGACGCGACCCTGGCGGGCGTCGCCGAAGTCGGCTATGACCGGTTGAGCATGGACGACGTGGCGTCGCGCGCCGGCGTCGGGAAGGCGGCGATCTATCGTCGCTGGCCGTCGAAGGAGGTGGTGGTCGCCGACGCGATCGCGCATTGGAGGCGGCGACTGGGGCCCATCGAACCGCCCAACACCGGCAGCCTTCGCGGTGACATCGACGCGTTGGTCGCGGCCACTCCCGACCTGAATGACGCTGACACGCACATGATTCGGGTGGTTGTCGGGGTGGCGACGGCGGCCATGCACAACCCCGTCCTCGCGGCCGCCCTGGACGACCTGGTGCTGTCCACCCCGCGGCAGGTGGTCCGCGCGATACTCGACCATGCGGTGGCTCGCGGGGAAATCCCGGCCGACCGCGACCTCAGCCTGATCCCCGACGTCGCGCTGGGCCTCAACGTGCTACGGGTGATCACCGGACGTCCAATCGACCGGGTCTATGTCCGGCGCATGCTCGAAGACGTGATCTTGCCGATGGCCGGGGGTCCGGCGCCGTAGTTGTTGCGCATTAGGCCGCGCCGTGCCACATTGGAATTACACGGAACTATCTAGTTCCGCCTAGAGGGGAGACGGCGATGAACGTGAAGCATGTCCCGGTCCTGATCGTCGGCGCCGGAGCCGCCGGCCTGGCCACCTCCGCGCTGCTCGCCAAACACGGCGTTCACTCTCTGCTGGTCGAAAAGCGCGCCGAGGTGTTCATCTACCCGAAGGCGCGCAACCTGAGCTTCCGCAGCCTGGAGATCCTGCGCGGCCTGGGATTGGCCGACGAGGTCCACGCGATTGCCCACGGCGTTACCGACGTGCTGAGCAAGCCGACGCTCAACAGCGCCGAACAGAGTCAGACGCTCGACGTCAACGCGATCTTCGCGCCCTTCGAGGAGTTGAGCCCCGAGCCCGGCGGCCAGTACTGCCCGCAGAGCGCCTTCGAGCCGATGCTGCTGAGCCACATCCGCCGGCACGGCAGCGAGGCGCGCTACAACACGGAGTTGGGCTCGTTCGACCAGGACGCTAGCGGCGTCACCGCGGTCATCCGCGATCGTGAGTCGGGCGCGACCGAGGTGGTGCGCGCCGACTATCTCGTCGCCGCCGACGGCGTGCACAGCCCGATCCGCGACGCGCTGGGCGTGACGACCTCCGGCTACGGGGCACTGCCGATCTATGTCGTGTTCGTCTACTTCCGGGCGCCGTGGCGAAAATTCGTCGGCGACCTCGGCCCGGGAGACGGCATCCAAGTCAAGAATCCCGACGTGGAGGGCATCTTTCTGCCGGTGCGCGACGACTTCGGCATGTTCATCAGCACCTACTTTCCCGCCCGCGGCGAAACCGCCGAACAGTTCACCGCCCAGCGGTGCCGCGAGATGCTGACGAAAGCGATCGGCGAGCCGATGGACGTGGAAGTCATCGACGTGGCACCCTGGCAGCCCTACGAGCGGGTGGCCGACCAATTCCGCTGCGGCCGAGTGTTTCTCGTCGGCGACTCGGCCCACACCATGCCGCCGTTCAAGGCCGGGGGAGCCAACACCGCCATCCAAAGCGCGCATAACTTGGCGTGGAAGCTGGCGGCCGTCGTGAACGGGACCGCCGGCCCGGAGCTGCTGAGCACTTACCATGCCGAGCGGTACCCGGTCGGGCGCTTCAACGCGCGCCAGTCGCTCACTGGGCCGTCGCTGGCCTTCCTGCGGTTGGACGACGACCGGCCGCTATTGCCGCCGGAGGAGGAGGCGTCGATGTTCGCCGTGCTTATCGGCTACCAATACCGTTCGGGCGCAGTGGTTTCCGATGCTCCGGCGCCGGTGGATCCCGACGCCGTGTCGCTGGTCGACGAATTGCGCGGGCAGCCCGGCACGCGCGTCCCGCACGCCTGGGTCGTCGACGACGGGAAGCGTGTCTCCACCCTCGACCTGCTCGGGCCCGGCTTCACGCTGCTCACCGGGGACGACGACGCCGCATGGTCGGACGCCGCGGCCCGCGCGTCGCAGGCCACCGGTATCCCAATTACCGTCCGGCGCATCGGCGCCGCGGTCGATGTCGACGGCTCGTGGTCCGCCGTCGCAGGACTCGCGCCCGACGGGGCGTTGCTGGTGCGCCCCGACGACTTCGTCGCCTGGCGCGCCGACGAGCTCCCGCGCTCACCGGGTGACGAGCTCGGTCGGGTGCTGTGCCGGATCCTCGGCCGCACGCCATGACCAACCCGCCGCGCTCCGAAACGGTGGCCTGCCTGGGGTCGAGCACCACCGCGTCGAGGGGAACGTACAAATGGATCGACGAGCTGGAAAAGCGGCCCCGCAACAACCGATTTCGGTTCGCCAACTTCGGCGTCGGCGGGGATCTGTCGGCCAACGCCGTCCGGCGCCTCGACCGGGTGATCGCCCGCCGGCCGGACCGGGTCATCGTGCTGATCGGCAGCAACGACATCATGGCGAGCGTCTTTCCCAACTTCCGGCGATTCGTTCGCACTCTTAAGGGGCTCCGCGACGAACCGACACCCGCGCGGTTCGCCGAGAACCTGGCCGTCATCGTGCGCCGGCTGCAACGGGAGACCAATGCCAGGGTCGCGCTGAGTTCCCTTGCCCCGGTGGGTGAGGCACCCGGTTCAGGCCATCCGGTGCAGGCGCGGCTCAACGAGCTCTTCGGTACCTACAACGGCATCATCCGCGAAGCCGCCGCGCGCGACTCCACGGACTACATCCCGTTCTACGAAGCCTTCCAGGAGCGCCTTGCCGGGGCGGCGACGACCAAGCCGTTCACCCGGTTCTCCTTCGCGTCGCTCTACCGCGACTACCTGTGGCGGGAGATGGTGCTGCGCCAAAGCTTTGACGAGATCGCTCGGCGCAACGGCTGGCAATTCCACATCGACGGCATTCACCTCAACACCAACGGTGGGCGCATCCTCACGGAGGCCGTTCAGCGATTCTTGGATTCCTGAAATACGCCGCGAGCAGTCCCCCGCAAGCGGGAGGTGCCCCCAGCAGAATCGCACTGCGCAGCGCGCGCGAGTGCGATTCTGCGTCTGCTCGCAGTAGGAACGCGAGCTACAGCGGGATGTTCTTGTGGCGGCCGCGGCGTGCCGGTGCCTGGGCCAGTGCCTCGGTGAGCTTGCTGCGGGTGTGCGACGGGTCGATCTTCTCGTCGACCACGCCGATCTCGATGGCGCTGTCCACGCCGCCCGCGATCCGCTCGTGCTCGGCGGCCAGCTCGTCGTGCAGCGCTTCGCGCTCGTGGTCGGCCGCGGCAGCCAGCTTCTTCTTGTGCAGGATGCCGACGGCGGCCTTGGCGCCCATGACCGCGACCTCGGCGTCCGGCCAGGCGTACACCTTGGTGGCGTTCAGCGACCGGGAGTTCATCGCAATGTAGGCCCCGCCGTAGGTCTTTCGGGTGACCAGCGTGACCCGCGGAACCGTGCACTCACCGAACGCGTGCAGCAGCTTGGCACCGCGACGCACCACGCCGCCCCACTCCTGGTCGACGCCGGGCAGATAACCGGGAACGTCGACGACCACGATCAGCGGAATGCCGAAGGCGTCGCACAGGCGCACGAAACGTGCCGCCTTCTCGGCGCTTTCGGAGTTCAGGCAGCCGCCCAGGCGCAGCGGGTTGTTGGCCAGCACGCCGACCGTGCGGCCGGACAACCGGCCCAACCCGATCACCATCGACGGCGCCCAGTTGGCCTGGAACTCGTCGAACGGTGTCTCGTCGTCGAGGATCGCGGTCACGATCGGGCGCACGTCGTAGGCACGCCGCGACGACTCGGGCAGCAACGCGTGAATGTCGGTGTCGCCGGCCTCGGCCTTGGTGCGGTCGAAATGCCCTTGCTGGCAGAACAATCCGACCAACCGGCGGCCGCGCTCGTAGGCGTCGAGCTCGTCGTCGGCGACGATGTGGCACACCCCGGACTTCTTGTGGTGAGTCTCCGGGCCGCCGAGCGCGGCCATGTCGACGTCCTCGCCGGTGACACTGCGCACCACGTCGGGCCCCGTGACGAACACCCGGCTCTCCGGCGCCATCACCACGACGTCGGTCAGGGCCGGCCCGTAGGCGGCGCCGCCGGCGGCGAAGCCGACGACCACCGAGATCTGCGGGACATAGCCGGACGCTCGGATCATGGCCTCGAACACCAGGCCCACCGCGTGCAGCGCCTTGACGCCTTCGGCCAGCCGGGCGCCGCCGGAGTGCCAGATACCCACGATCGGGCTCTGCTCCTCGATGGCGGTGTCGTAGGCGTTGACGATGTGCGTGCAACCCTCGATGCCCATGGCGCCGCCCATCACCGTTCCGTCCGTGCAGAACGCGATGGTGCGCACACCGTTCACGGTGCCCGCGGCGGAAAGCACGCCCGAGCGGTCACGCTCGTGCAGCAGTTGGATGCTGCCGTCGTCGAAGAAATTGCTCAGACGCAATAACGGGTCTCGGGGGTCGAGCGATTCGCCGACCGCCTCGGGGGCCATGAGTGTCATTGCGGGTCTCCTGTTTCCGGTGTTGCTCGGGGTTGATGGCGCTGGGGTTTAGTACCGCCCAAAGGCGATCGCCACGTTGTGACCGCCGAATCCGAACGAGTTGTTGATCGCGTACCGGTAATCACCGTGCCGCGGCTTACCCGCCACCACGTCCAAATCGATCTCTGGATCGAGGTTTTCAAGATTCAGTGTCGGTGGGACCAGCTGATCCCGCAACGCGAGCACGGTCAGGATCGACTCCACCGCGCCGACCGCACCGACCGAGTGGCCGAGGGCGGACTTGGGGGCGTATACCGCCGGCTTGTTGCTGCCCAGGGCGTTGTTGATGGCCTTGCTTTCGGCCAGGTCGCCGACCTGGGTGCCGGTGGCGTGGGCGTTGACGTGGTCGATGTCGCCGGGAGTGAGGCCCGCGAGCTGGATCGCCCGCGTCATCGCATGGCCGGCGCGTTCCCCGTTGGGGTCCGGCGCGACCATGTGAAAGCCGTCCGAGGTGACGCTGGCCCCCATGATCCGGGCCAGGATGTTGGCGCCGCGGGCCTTTGCGTGCTCCTCGGTCTCGATCACCATCAGGGCGCCGGCCTCGCCGAACACGAAACCGTCGCGGTCCCGGTCGAACGGGCGACACGCACCGGCGGGGTCGTCGTTCTTGGTCGACATCACGATGCGCATCGCCGCGAACGCCGCGATCGGCACCGCCTCGATCCGCGTCTCCACGCCGCCGCAGATCGCGATGTCCGCCTCACCCAGCACGATCTGCTGCCACGCCCGGGCGATGCCCTCGCAACCGGACGCACACGCCGAAACCGGTGTCATCACACCGGCTTTGGCGTGCCGTTCCAGCCCGACCGCCGCGGCCGCTCCGTTGGGCATGTACTTCTGCACGCCTAGCGGAGAGACCGCCTTCATGCCGCGGGCCCGCATGTCGTCGTAGCTGAAGACCATTTCCTCAGACGAACCCAGACCCGTGCCGATGGAAACGGCCAACCGGTTGGTGTCGACTTCGGGTGAACCGGCGTTCTCCCACACCCGGCGGCCCAAGACGGTGGACATCCTTTGCAGATAGCCCGTTCGGCGCAGCTCGATGCGAGTCAGCTGGCTGTCGAACTCCTCCACGAGATGCCCGCCGATACGGACCGGCAGGTCGAACTCCTCGACGAAGGGGTCCTCGAGGAGACGGATCCCACTCTGGCTGTCCAGGAGCAACTTCCAGGTGGTTTCCGCGTCGGGTGCCAAGGCAGTCGTCATGGCAATGCCGGTGACGACCACATTGGGGAAAGCTTTCCCCGTAACCAGCTCTGTCATGGGTGTGGCGAACGTTCCTTCCGTGCTTTAGTAACGCCCGAACGCGAGCGCGACGTTGTGCCCTCCGAACCCGAACGAGTTGTTGATCGCGTACTGGTACTCGCCGTAGCGCGGTTCGCCCGCGACGATGTCCAGATCGATTTCGGGGTCAGGGGTTTCGTAGTTGAGGGTGGGTGGGATGACCCCGTCCCTCAGGGTCAGCACCGTAAGCACCGACTCGAGCGCCCCGACTGCGCCGATTGAGTGCCCCAGCGCCGATTTCGGCGCATACACCGCGGCCTTTTCGCAACCGGCGACCCGAAGCGCGTTGGCCTCGGCCGTGTCGCCGATCGGCGTTGCGGTCCCGTGTGCGTTGACGTGGTCGACGTCCTTGGGGGACAAGCCCGCCAGCTCCATCGCCCGCGTCATCGCCCGGCCGGCACGCACGCCGTCCGCCGCGGGCGCCACCATGTGGAAGGCGTCCGAGGTGATGCCGGCACCGAGCAACCGGGCCAACGGCTTGGCGCCGCGGGCCTTGGCGTGCTCCTCGGTCTCGATAATCATCAGCGCCCCGGCCTCGCCGAACACGAAGCCGTCGCGGTCCTTGTCGAACGGCCGCGACGCACGCTCGGGCTCGTCGTTGCGAGTCGACATGGCCCGCATCATGGAGAACGCCGCGATGGGCAGCGCCTCGATGGGACCTTCGACTCCGCCGCACACGGCGATATCCGCATCACCCATGACGATCTGACGCCACGCGTGGGCGATTGCCTCCGAGCCCGACGAGCAGGCCGACACCGGCGTTATCACCCCGGCGCGGGCCCCCAGCTGCAGGCCCACCACCGCCGCGGCGCCGTTGGGCATGATCATCTGAACGGCGAGCGGCGACACCTTGCGGGGCCCGCCCTCGTTCATCAGGTCATAGCTCTCGACGATCCGCTCGGCGCCGCCCAGACCGGTGCCGACAACGACCGAGAACCGGTCGGGATCGACCTCCGGGGTGCCCGCGGTCTCCCACAACTGACCGCTCAGCAGTTTCGCCAGGCGCTGGACGTAGGACATGCGCCGCAGGTCCAGCCGGCCCATGTGGTTGTCGACAGGCTCCTTGAGGTGCCCGCCGATCTTGACGGGCAGGTCCCACTTGGTGACGAACTCGTCTTCGAGTACGTGGATGCCGCTTTCGCCGGCCAACAAACCCTTCCACGTGCTCTCGATGTCCGGCGCGATTGCTGTCGTCGCCGTGACGGCGGTTACCACAACGCTGGGGTAACCGCCATTAGCAGTGGAAGGCTTGGTCACTTGGTGTCCGCTTCCATCCTCGCCTTGACGTTGGCCACGGCGTCGGGGTTCTCGGACTCGATCTTGGCGCGCAGCGCAGCGGCGGCCTCGGGGTCTTCTTCCTCGAGCTTCTGGATGTACGCAACGACGTCACCGACGGTGCGCAGACCGGCGAGGTCTTCGTCGGGGATCTTCACGCCGTACTTGTCCTCGGTCTGGACGGCGATCTCGACCATCGACAGCGAGTCGATGTCCAGGTCGTCGACGAACGACTTCTCCGGGGTGACCTCGGAGGGCTCGATACCGGTGACCTCTTCGATGATCTCGGCAATACCGGCGATAATTTCTTCCTGAGTGACGGCCACAGCCTTGCTTCCCTTCGTAATGTGTTGTGTGTAAATCGAACTGACGTGCTTTTTGGTTGTACTGGACTGCGTTAGAGGTTGGTCAACTCGTCCAGGTCTGCGGGCGACTTGACGGCGCGTGCCGGAACCCCCCGAAGTTCGCGTTTGGCGATGCCGGTGAGGGTGCCCGCGGGCGGGAACTCCACAATCGCCGTGACAGTGTTCTCACGCAGATACTCGGTGCACAGGTCCCAGCGCACCGGTTGGGTCAGCTGGGCGACCAGCGCGTCCATCGCAGCGGCCGCCGAGGTGACCGGCTTCCCGTCGCGATTGGACAGCAGCGTGGCGGTGGGCTCGGCGGTCGCGATCGCGGCGGCCGCCGCGGCGTACGCGTCAAGAGCCGACGCCATGTACTTGGTGTGGAACGCTCCGGCCACGCCGAGGGCGCGCACCCGGGCCTTGGCCGGCGGGTCTTCGGCGAGCTTCTCCAGCGCGGCCAGCGGGCCGGCGGCCACGATCTGGCCGGCGGCGTTGCGATTCGCGGGGGTCAGGTCGAGCTGCTCGAGGCGGGCCAGTACCTCCGCCTCGTCGCCGCCGAGGACGGCGGACATGCCGGTCGGCTCGAGGGCGCAGGCCTTGGCCATCTCGGCGCCCCGGGTGGCGGCCAGCGCGACGGCGTCGTCGGCGCCCATCACACCGGCGATCGCGTAGGCCGCGATTTCGCCGACGGAGTGACCGGCCGCGATGAATTCCTCGCCGGCGAGCAGACCGCGCTTTGTCAGTTCCTGATGAGCCAGCAGCGTGGCCGCGACGACCAATGGCTGGGTGACCGCGGTGTCGGTGATCTCTTCGGTCGAGGCGGTGGTGCCCAGCCGCACGAGATCAAGGCCGCTGGCCTTCGACCACAGGGCCAGCTGGTCCGCCGCGCCGGACAACTCCAGCCACGGCGACAGCATCCCCTCGGTCTGCGAACCCTGTCCGGGCGCGAGAAACGCAATCACGTGTCTAAGAGAACACTGTGGAAACGGTTTTGGCGGGTGTAACAGATTATGAACCTCGTCTTAGGTTTTTGTATACACCTTACAAAACAGCTCCGTAAGCAACATGTTTGATATCGTGCCGCGATCTGTTGCCTGGATCACTATCTCGCGGACGGCGCCACCGCACCCCCTCTGACCGGGAGAGGAACCTGCGTCAGGGCGTTGCTGCCGACACTAGACGGGCTCGTGGGGTAGTTGAGCTGACCAACGGTCGCCGCCACACGCAGCACATACGCATCACGGGGTTGGGTGGGATCGCGGCCCGTGAAGTCCGTGATGCGCTTCAGGCGGTACCGCACGGTGTTTGGATGAACGAACAACTTGCGGGCGCAAGCCTCAATCGCGCCGCCCGAATCTAAGAAAGCTTCAAGGGTCTCCACGAGGGTGGGCCCGGCCTCGGCCAGCGGCCCCATCACGTCGGTGTGCAACGCGACGATCGCCGATGCGTCTCCCATCAGGGCGCGTTCGGGCAGCAGCTCTCGGGCCAGCACGGGCCGGGGCGCGCCGCTCCAGCCCGCGACGGCGTTCATCCCCGATATCGCCTCGCTGGCGCTGTGATAAGCCGCGGTGAGCATCGGCGCGGTGGGTCCGATGACCACCGGGTCGTCGGAGAACGCGACCAACAGGTCACCCAGGAACTTCTCCGTCGGCGACAACGGGCCCGACACGATCGCCACCAGCCAGGTGCCGTGCACGTCGGTGAGCGCCGCGCGGCCATGGACGGCGGCGACGTCACGAACGTGTTGGCTGGCCCGCTCGCTGTCACCCTGTCCGTTCGCATCCTCGCGGCCCGGTGCCGGGGTCCCGACGACCACCGTCGCCGGCGCGGTGGTGTCCCAGTTCAACGCCGCCGCACGAGATAGCAGCTCCGGGCCGGTGTCGCCACGCACCACCGCGTCGACGACGCTCGCCTCCATGCGGCTGTCCCAGTTGCCCCGCGCCTCGGCCGCGTCCGCGTACTCGCCGGCGAAGGTGAAGGCCAGGTCGCGGCTGTACTTCAAGATCCCCACCGTCAGCGCGGTCAGCTGCTCGTCGGAGCGGGCCAGTAGCGGCACCACTTCCTCGAAGAACTCCATGGTGACCCGAACCATGTCCACGCTGTGGCGCAGCGCGATCCGTCGGGTCAGGTCCTTGGGCACCAGTTCGAAGGCCTTGGCCGTGTAGCTGACGTTGCTGTGTGGGTCGTGCATCCATTCGACGAAGTTCACGACGGCCGTCTGCACCACCAGCGCGACACTGGCCCGCTGGGAGGCTTCCAGGTCGGCGAAGAACGGCAACCGATCCTGCATGGCGTTCACCGCTTCGGTGGACAGCCGGCCCGAATACTGCTTCAGCCGACGCAGCAGGGAATCGGGGACGGTGTCCAGCAATTCCAGCGGCGACCTTGGATGCTTGGCAAAAGGACCGGCGAACGGGTTGTCATTCACCCCTAAAACCTACGTCACATTTATGGAACTTTCCGCCAAAGCCACGCGCTGCCGCCGCGCCTCCCGCGCCGAACGTGCGGCCAGCCGCACGCTGGACCCCGAACGTGCGGCTAGCCGCACGCTCGCGGGGGAAGTGCCACGGCCTTAGGCGACGCCGGGATCGGATGTCTGCTCCGGGGCGGCCTGCACGTCGTCGATCCGGTACTGACGGGCGGCAGCGACCGGTACCGACGGGTCGATCTCCCCGTCGCGGGCCAACGCCTCCAGCACGGCTACCACCTGAGATTCCGCATCGGTGTTGAAGAAGCGCCGCGCGGCGGGCCGAGTATCGGAGAAGCCGAACCCGTCGGTGCCCAGCGTGACGTAGGTGCCGGGGACCCACGGCCGGATCTGCTCGGGGACCGCGCGCATCCAGTCCGATACGGCGATCACCGGTCCGACGGCCCCGTTGAGGGCCTTGGTCAGATAGGGGACACCGGCGGGCTGGTCGGGGTGGCGCAGCCGCGCCGTCTCCACGGCCACGCCGTCGCGGTTCAATTCGCCCCAGCTGGTCACCGACCACACGTCGGCGGCGACGTCCCACTCGGCCGCCAGCATCTCGGCGGCTTGCAACGCCGACGGCATCGCCACCCCCGACGCGAGGATCTGCGCCTTGTTGGTGCGTTGCTCGGTGGCCGCGTGGTAGCGGTAGATGCCGCGCAGCACGCCTTCGGGGTCGAAGTTCTCCGGCTCCGGCGGCTGCACGTAGGGCTCGTTGTAGACGGTGATGTAGAAGAACACGTTCTCCGGGTTCTGGCCGAACATCCGGGCCAGTCCGCTTTCCACGATGTAGGCGATTTCGTAGGCGAACGCCGGGTCGTAGGCGACGACGGCCGGATTGGTGGCGGCCAGCAGCAGGGAGTGGCCGTCGGCGTGCTGCAGGCCCTCGCCGGTTAGCGTGGTCCGCCCGGCGGTGGCCCCGAGCAGAAAGCCGCGCGCCATCTGGTCGGCCGCGGCCCACAGGCCGTCGCCGGTGCGCTGGAACCCGAACATCGAATAGAAGATGTAGATCGGGATCATCGGCTCGTTGTGCGTCGCATACGAGGTGCCGGCCGCGGTGAACGATGCCGCCGACCCGGCCTCGTTGATGCCCTCGTGCAGTATCTGGCCGACTTCACTTTCCTTGTACGCCAACATCAATTCGGCGTCGACGGCGGTGTAGAGCTGGCCGTTGCGGTTGTAGATCTTCAGGCTCGGGAACCACGAGTCCATGCCGAACGTGCGCGCCTCGTCGGGAATGATCGGCACGATGCGCGGCCCGATCTCCTTGTCGCGCAACACTTCCTTGAACGTGCGCACCGTCGCCATGGTGGTGGCCACCTCTTGGGTGCCGGACCCCTTCTTCAGCGCCTTGTAGGTGTCGCGGCCCGGCAGGTTCAGCGCCTTGGCCTTGGTGCGCCGCTCGGGCAGGAAGCCGCCCAGCGCGCGGCGCCGGTCGAGCAGGTAGCGGATCTCCGGGGCCTCGGGACCCGGGTGGAAGTACGGCGGTAGGTACGGGTCGTCTTCCAGCTGCGCGTCACTGATCGGGATCCGGATGGCGTCGCGGAAGTCCTTGAGGTCTTGCAGCGCAAGCTTTTTCATCTGATGCGTGGCGTTGCGGCCCTGGAAGTGGGCGCCCAGCGAGTAGCCCTTGATCGTCTTGGCCAGGATCACCGTCGGCTGGCCCTTGTGGTCGACGGCGGCCCGGTAGGCGGCGTAGACCTTGCGGTAGTCGTGGCCGCCGCGCTTGAGGTTCCAGATCTCGGAATCGGTCATGTGCTCGACGAGCGCCTTGGTGCGCGGATCGCGACCGAAGAAGTGGTTGCGCACGTAGGCGCCGTCGTTGGCCTTGTAGGTCTGGTAGTCGCCGTCGGGCGTGGTGTTCATCAGGTTGACCAGCGCGCCGTCCTTGTCGGCGTGTAGCAGCGCATCCCACTCGCGGCCCCACACCACCTTGATGACGTTCCAGCCCGCGCCCCGGAAGAACGACTCCAGTTCCTGGATGATCTTGCCGTTGCCGCGCACCGGGCCGTCGAGGCGCTGCAGGTTGCAGTTGATGACGAAGGTCAGGTTGTCCAGTGCCTCCAGCGCCGCGACGTGGGCCAGGCCGCGGCTCTCCGGCTCGTCCATCTCGCCGTCGCCGAGGAATGCCCACACGTGTTGGTTGGAGGTGTCCTTGATGCCGCGGTCGTGCAGGTAGTGGTTGAAACGGGCCTGATAGATCGCGTTCATCGGGCCCAGCCCCATCGACACCGTCGGGAACTCCCAGAAGTCGGGCATCAGCCGCGGGTGCGGGTAGGACGGCAGGCCGCCGCCGGGATGGCTGTGCTCTTGGCGGAACCCGTCCAACTGGTCGGCGGTCAGCCGGCCCTCCAGGAAGGCGCGGGCGTAGATGCCCGGCGACGCGTGGCCCTGGATGAAGATCTGGTCCCCGCCGCCGGGATGGGCCTTGCCGCGGAAGAAGTGGTTGAAGCCGACCTCGTAGAGCGCCGCCGAGGAGGCGTAGGTCGAGATGTGGCCGCCCACGCCGACGCCCGGTCGCTGCGCGCGATGCACCATGATCGCCGCGTTCCACCTGATCCAGGCCCGATAGCGGCGCTCGACGTCCTCGTCGCCCGGGAACCACGGCTCGAGTTCGGTGGGGATCGTGTTGACGTAGTCGGTGGAGGTCAGCGCCGGGATCGCGACCCGCTGCTCACCGGCGCGTTCCAGCAGGCGCAGCATCAGATACCGGGCGCGGGCGGGCCCGGAGCGTTCGAGCATTTCGTCGAACGATTCGAGCCACTCGCTGGTCTCCTCGGCGTCGATGTCGGGCAGATAGGACGCGACGCCTTCGCGGATCACCCGCACCCGATCGGATTCGTTTGGGCTGCTTGAGTTTTGGGCCAGATCGTGGCGCGCGAACTCGGTGGTCAACTTCCGCTCCTCGGTTGGCGGGTCGTCTGCCCGCGGTTTCGCCTTCTATCGTGCCGCACCGGCGTCCCGGGCGGGTAGCCGCGGTGTGCCGCAGGCGGCGGGGACGGCCACCCGGTAACGTCTAGCTGTGCTCATCGGATGGCGTGCCGTCCTTGCGGGGGAAGCCGTAAAGCGAGGCGCTCTGGCGCTCGGGTGTGTCGCGGTGGTCGTGATGGGCATCGTGGGCTGTACCACCGTCACCAACGGCACGGCGACGCCCGATACGAAGGTGGCCCCGGCCTACCGCCAGTCGGTGTCCGCGTCGGTGTCCGCGTCGGCCGCGACGTCCAGCATCCGGGAAACCCAGCGGCAGCAATCCCTGACGACGCGGGCGGTTCGCACCTCGTGCGACTCGCTGGCCACCACTAGCAGCACCGCGATCGACAAGGTGAATGCCTTTGTCGGGGCGTTCAATGCGGGCCGCAACACCGGGCCGACCGAAGGCCCGGCCATCGACGCGCTCAACGACAGCGCCTCGACGGTGGCCAACAGCTTCAGCGACGCGCTGTCGGCGCAGATGAAGGACGCGTTCAACGCGTACATCGACGCCGCCCGCGGGGTCGCGAACGCCATCGGTACGCATGCGCCGACGGGCGAGTTCAACAGGCGGGTCAATCAGCTCAACGACACGAAGACGAAGGCCCTCAAACTGTGCCTGGCGTCGTTCTGACACGCGTTACGAGGCACGGGTGTGGACCGCGTTCCGGCTGTGCGACGATAATCCCCATCGCACGGCGCACATGGCAAAAAGGAGGCTCCACGGTGGTCGCGGCGGATGACGCCCCGAGCTACGCTCGCAAGCTGGGCATCCAACGGGACCAAGTCGTCCAGGAGTGGGGCTGGGACGAAGACACCGACGACGACATTCGCGCCGCGGTCGAGGAAGCCTGTGGCAGTGACCTGCTCGACGAAGACACCGACGAGGTGGTCGACGTCGTCCTGCTGTGGTGGCGAGATGGGGACGGCGATCTGGTGGACACCCTGATGGACGCGATCAGCCCGCTGGCCGAGGACGGCGTGATCTGGGTGCTGACACCCAAGACGGGCAAGCCCGGTCACGTCCTGCCGGCCGAGATCGCCGAGGCGGCCCCCACCGCGGGGTTGATGCCGACCTCGTCGGTCAACCTCGGTGATTGGAGCGCCAGCCGGTTGGTTCAGCCGAAGTCGCGGGCCGGGAAGCGTTGATGCTGCCGGTCGGAACGCCCGCCCCGGACTTCACCTTGCGCGATCAGAATCAGCAGCGCGTCACGCTGAGCTCCTACCGCGGCGCCAAGAACGTCCTGCTGGTGTTCTTCCCGCTGGCATTCACCGGGATCTGCCAGGGTGAACTCGACCTGCTGCGTGATCACTTGCCCGTTTTCGAAAACGACGACAGCGCGGTGCTGGCGATCTCGGTGGGCCCGCCGCCCACGCACAAGATTTGGTCCCTGGAGAGCGGTTTCACGTTTCCGGTCTTGTCGGATTTCTGGCCGCACGGCGAGGTCAGCCAGGCCTACGGCGTGTTCAACGACGCCGCCGGATACTCCAATCGCGGCACCTTCGTCGTCGATCGATCGGGAATCATCCAGTTCGCCGAGATGAAGGAGCCGGGCGAGGCCCGCGACCAGAAGCTGTGGACCGACGCGCTGGCGGCCTTAAAGAGCTGAGAAGGCCTGAGAAGGCCTGACGGTTTTGGCTGGTTAGGCTGTTGACGTGTAGCCTGCGGCGGACGTTTCAAGGGCGCGTAGCTCAGTGGTAGAGCTCTGGTTTTACACACCAGCGGTCGGCGGTTCGATACCGTCCGCGCCCACCAAAGTTATTGCAGGTCAGCGCGACTGACCGCGCCGACCGCTACCCGCAGTACCCAGGGGGCGGTGGCGGGTGGGGTATGTCGTCGCTACAGAGGCCTGATTCTGAGTGCGGATTTTGCGGTGCTGGTTTTGTTGGGTATGGGCGGGTG
>NZ_MBET01000024.1:0-1043 GCF_001954215.1 Mycobacterium sp. IS-2888 | reverse complement strand
CAAGCCGCGGTGCTCGCCCGCGAGGACCGCCCCGGCGACAAACGCCTCATCGGCTACATCACCGGAACAGCCAACCCGGCCACCATCCGCGACCAACTCGCCCAACGGCTACCGGCCTACATGGTCCCGGCCCAGATCATGGTGCTCGACGCGTTGCCGCTCACGGTCAACGGCAAAGTCGACGCCCGCGCCCTACCAGCACCCGACTACAGCATCGGCGGGTATCGGGCCCCGAGCACCCCCACCGAAGAAATCCTGGCCGGCATCTACGCCCGAATACTCGGACACGACCGCGTCGGCATCGACGACTCCTTCTTCGACCTCGGCGGAGACTCACTCTCAGCGATGCGCCTGGTGGCGGCGATCAACACCGCATTGGATGCCGACGTTGGGGTGCGTGTCGTGTTCGATGCGCCCACGGTTGCCAGGTTGGCGCCGCGTATCGCTGAGGGCGCTGGTCGGCTGGATCCCGTGGTGGCAGTTGAGCGCCCGGCGGTGGTTCCGTTGTCGTTTGCCCAGCAGCGGTTGTGGTTTATCGACCAGTTGCAGGGGCCCTCGCCGGTCTACAACACCGCGGCGGCGCTGCGGTTAAGTGGGCCGCTCGATGTTGATGCATTGGGTGCGGCGCTGGCCGATGTGGTGGGCCGTCATGAAAGCCTGCGCACTGTGTTCCCCACGGTCGAGGGAACACCCCGACAGGTGGTTATTCCTGTTGAGCAGGCAGATTTTGGGTGGGACGTTGTTGATGCCAGCGGCTGGTCGCCAGGTTCACTGAACGAGGCCATCGATACCGCGGCGCGCCATACCTTTGATCTGGCCACCGAGATCCCAATGCGGGCAAGGCTTTTCCGCATCGTCGACGACGAGCACGTGCTGGTGATCGTGATGCACCATATCGCCGCGGACGGCTGGTCGCTAAGGCCGCTGACCGCTGATTTGGGTGTGGCCTATGCCAGCCGGTGCGCCGGTCGGGTGCCGGGGTGGGTGCCGTTGGGGGTGCAGTATGCGGATTATGCGTTGTGGCAGCGGGGGTGGCTGGGGTC
>NZ_MBET01000023.1:0-83363 GCF_001954215.1 Mycobacterium sp. IS-2888 | reverse complement strand
GGCCCCCCCCGGGGGGGGGGGCCGGCGGCGCGGGCGCGCGCGGCCGCCCGCCGGCCGCTTCGCGCACCAGCGCGGCCAGGTCGGCGGCGACGAAACCCGGTGTGCGGCCGGCGATTTCGTCGAGATCGAGGTCGCCGGTGGGTACCGGCTTGAGCAGCGTCTCCAGCAGTGCCCTGCGGGCGGCCTCGCGCGCCAGCGTCGACGGCCAGCCGCCCAGGCTGGAGCAGGCCGACCTCGTCGGTGCGCTCAGCGTCATCCGGCCGCTGTCCCGTTCGGCCAGCGAGGAACTGACCGTCGGGAACGTCACGCTCGACGACGTGGGTGACATGGCCGAGGCCAAACAGGCGCTGACCGAAGCGGTGCTGTGGCCATTGCAGCATCCCGACACCTTCGCCCGGTTGGGCGTCGACCCGCCGCGCGGGGTGCTGCTGTACGGCCCGCCGGGCTGCGGCAAGACCTTCGTGGTCCGCGCGCTGGCCAGCACCGGACAGCTGAGCGTGCACGCGGTCAAAGGCTCCGAGCTGATGGACAAGTGGGTGGGCGCGTCGGAAAAGGCCGTGCGCGAGCTGTTCCGGCGGGCCCGCGATTCCGCGCCATCGCTGGTGTTCCTCGACGAGATCGACGCGCTGGCCCCGCGGCGCGGCCAGAGCTTCGACTCCGGCGTGACCGACAAGGTGGTGGCCGCGCTGCTGACCGAACTCGACGGCATCGACCCGCTGCGTGACGTCGTGGTGCTGGGCGCCACCAACCGGCCCGATCTGATCGACCCCGCGCTGCTGCGCCCGGGCCGGCTGGAACGGCTTGTCTTCGTCGAACCGCCCGACGCCGCCGCCCGCCGCGAAATCCTGCGCACCGCAGGCAAATCCATCCCGCTGAGCGCCGACGTCAACCTCGACGACGTAGCAGCGGAACTCGACGGCTACAGCGCGGCCGACTGCGTGGCGCTGCTGCGAGAAGCCGCGCTGAGCGCGATGCGCCGGTCCATCGACGCCGCGGACGTGACGGCGGCCGACCTCGCGGCGGCCCGCAAAACCGTGCGCCCCTCGCTGGACCCGGTCCAGGTGGACGCGCTACGCGCGTTCGCCAAAGCTCTCTAGCATCGCCCGCGCCGCCGCCGCCACGTCGGCCTCGAGCCAGCGCGGCATCGGATCGTCATGCGCGTGGCGCCGCACCACGGCGTACGGCAGGTCGGCAACCGCCCGGGCGACCGCGTCGATGCACCGCGCGCTGCCGCTGCCGAACAGCTCGCGCGCCAGGCCGCGAACCCGCTGGATCAGCGGCGCGTTCATCGCGGCCAGTGTCTCGGAGAACGCCACGTCGGGCTCGCCGTCGAGCAGATCACCCGGTCGCATCGTCAACAACAGCCGAGCGTCCTCGGGAAGTTCGCGCGCGAAGCTGATCGCCGCCACGGCCATCGTGACGGCGGTGTCAATCGGTGTCTCCCCGTCGGCCGCCATCGCTCGCGCCTGGAAACGTTCCAGCGCGCGCAGCCACGCCGCCGTCAGGATGCCGTCGCGGTTGCCAAACCGGTGATACAGCGTGCCGGCCGGCGCACCGCTGGATTTCGCGATCGCCGCCACGCTCGCCGCGCGCGGTCCGCCGTCGAGCACCAGCGCCCGCGCTGCGTCGAGGATCACATCGGTCTCATGCTTCCGCGGTGGGGCCATGATCTAGTACGATCCTTCTATATGGAACGATTACCCTATATTGATGAGCATGCCATAACGATTGACGCGAATCGCGACGACACGTGGTCGGCGCTGCTGCGCGTGATGTGCCGCGACCCGGGCGACCCGTCCACCGTGCCGCCCGGTTTCGTGCTGGACGAGGCGCGGCCACCCGAGCGGTTCGCGCTGAAGGGGCGCCACCCGTTCGCCGTATACCGGTGGGTGTTCGAGCTGGACGACGCCGGGCGGCAGACCCGGCTGCGGGCGGCGACGTGGGCGGACTTTCCGGGAATTCACGGCAAGGCCTATCGCGCGCTGGTGATCGGGACCGGCGGGCACCGCGTCGCGGTGCGATGGACGCTGCGACGCATCGCCGCGGCCGTACTGGCGGCGCGGGCAGAAACCAGCAAGACCGCGGCCGACTACACGGACGTCTTCGAGGTCCCCATCCTGCACGGCGACTCGCGCACCGCCGAACAGATGTTTCGTGACGCGCTGAGGGACCAACCCGGCGGAGGCGTTGTGCTATGGATCCACCGCCACGTGTTGAGATTTAGGCTAGGTCCGCCCTCCTCACCGAATCACGTAATCGGTTGGCAGATCATGCATTCGGACCCCGATGCCCTCGTACTGACGACAAACGGGTCGCTGATGCGCGGCGAACTCACGCTGCGACGCGAGGACGGTCGACGTGCCACGCTCACCACTCACGTGCACTATCACCGCAAAGTCGCCGCCCGAACGGTCTGGGCCGTGGTGGGCCCTCTGCATCGGGTCATCGCACCACGGCTGACGCAGCGCGCCGCCCGTCTGGTGGCCGCCCCTTGAATCTGGGCCTGACCTGGGGTGTGCGGCCAACGGAACGAACCGTGCCGCTGCCCTGCGACGCATTGCGCCCGCGCGCCGGCGTCCAGGCCGACCGCGCGATCAGCATCGCCGCGCCGCCGTCGATCGTGTTCTGCTGGCTGTGCCAGTTGCGCGTAGCACCCTATAGCTATGACATCCTGGACAACCTCGGCCGGCGCAGTCCTCGAGCGCGCGACCCCGAACTGGTTCATCTCGAAGTGGGACAGCGATTCATGACCTTGTTCGCCTTGCAGTCGTTCACCGACGGTGAGCAGATCACCTTGCGGTCCAAGGGCGTCGCGGTCACCTACGCGGTCCGGCCGGAAGGGGCCGGCTCGCGGCTGCACGCGCGCGTATGGTTCGCGGGGCCCCGGCTGCCCGCTCGTGCGCTGGCGCTCGGCGATCTGGTGATGATGCGCAAGCAGCTGCTCACGCTGAAGTCCTTGGCCGAGCGGGAAGCCGGATCGCAATGACCGAACGCCCGACGGCCCTTCAGGTCGTCGAGGGAATCGACCTGTCCGGCAAGGCATGTGTGATCACGGGCGCGTCGTCCGGGCTGGGCCGTGAGTCGGCACGGGCACTGGCCGCCGCGGGCGCGCACGTGGTCCTGGCGGCGCGCGACCATGGCGCGCTGGCCCAGACGTCCGAATGGATACGGGCGGAAGTGCCCGGCGCGCGGACGTCGACGGTTCACCTGGACCTCACCGCGCTTTCCAGCGTGCGCGCGGCGGCCACGGCGATCGGCGACCTCGCGCCGGTGATCCACGTGTTGATGAACAACGCCGGCGTCATGTTCACCCCGTTCGAGCGGACGCGGGACGGCTTCGAAATGCAGATCGGGACAAATCATTTCGGGCATTTCGAACTAACCCAGCTCCTCGTCCCGCGGCTGGCGGCCGCCGGGAAAGCCCGCATCGTCATCCTGTCGTCGCGTGGTCACCTCCTGGGCGATGTCGACCTGAACGATCCCAATTGGGACGGCCGTGACTACGACAAGTTCGCCGCGTACGGCGCGTCCAAGACGGCGAACATCCTGCACGCCGTGGAGGCCGACCGGCGCCTGCGCGAGATGGGAATCCGGGCGTATGCCGTCCATCCCGGCACCGTCGCCACGTCGCTGGCGCGCCATATGTCCCGGTCGGATTTCTCCCAGCTACGCGAACACGCGTCGGGACGCCTGGAGGTCACCACGCCCGAGCACGGTGCGGCCACCCAGGTTTGGGCGGCGGTGAGCCCCGAGCTGGCGGACCGGGGTGGATCGTATCTCGAAGATTGCGGTGTCAGCGACGCGGTCGCGCCCTATGCCCGCGACACCCAGCGCGCGGCGCAGTTGTGGACGCTCTCCGAGAAGTTGTGTGCGGCGCGGTGAGCCCTCACGGCTCCGGTAAAGCCGTCCACTCGTCGGAAAGCCGCGCGCTGAACCGGGGTGGCCGTCGATCCAGGAACGCGGCGACGCCTTCGCGCGCGTCCGCGGTGCCCATCACCCGGTGGTGCAGCTGCGTTTCCAGCGACGCGACCTCATGCGGGCTGTAGTTGTTGATCGCGCTGTCCCACAGCAGCCGCTTGGCGAGCGCCGCGGACATCGGAGCGACATTGACCGCGATGTCGCGCGCTATTTCCATCGCGTGGGCGAGCACCCGCTCGGCGGGCAACGCCGCATTGGCGACGCCGAGCGCGACGGCCTCCGCTCCGGTGAAGGTCCGGCCGGTCAGCAGTATCTCCGCGGCCGCGCCCAGCGTGGTCAGATGCGCCAACGTCCAGTGCGACATGCAGTCCGGTATCACGCCCCGGCGCACTTGCACCACACCGTATTTGGCGTCGACCGCGACGATGCGGATGTCGGCCTGCAGCGCGATGGTGAGCCCGATGCCGATGGCGTGGCCGTTGAGCGCGGCGATCACGGGCTTGCGCAATTCGAAGGCGGCCGGGTCGATCGGCGATGCCGAGAACGTCTCGCCCGGGGCGTCGAACGGCGAGATGTTGCCCGAGAAGTCCGCGCCGGCGCAGAACGCGCCGCCGGCTCCGGTGACGACGATGGCGCGGACGTGGTCGTCAGCGTCGCAGTCCCGATACGCCTGACTCAACAGCGCACCCATCTCTGCGGTGTAGGCGTTGAGATGGTCGGGACGATTCAGCGTGAGCACCGCCACGCCGTCGTTGATCTCAACTGTCACATCGGTATTCATTCGGATAATTGGAACTCCACCATCTCGGCGACGGTGTCCACGGCCTCGCGCAGCGCGGCGAGCCGCTCGGCCGCCGACGGCGCGGTCAGCACGGCGTACCGGTCTGCGGTCCCGATCGGAATGCGGGCCGCCAACCCAAACATCAGCGAGCCGGGGTCGTCGGCGTCGGCTTCGTCGTAGCCCAGCAGCACGTCGCGGCCGGGCAGCTGCGCGCCGCGCGCTTCGGCGATCCGCTCGAACAGCGCGATTACCCGGTCTTCGATGTCGTGCAGTTGCGCGTGGGTCACGGGTTCCCCCGGCTCGTCGGGCCACAGCGTGACGGTCGCCCGTGGGTAGGGGTCGTCGGTCAGCCACTCGCGCACCCGAATTCGCTCGCCGGTACGGCAGCGCAGCGCGTATCGGTCGAGGCCGTGATCGACGCATTCGGTGATCCGGGTCAACACGCCGACATCACAGCGCGTCTCGCCGCCGCCGACCTCGCGCCCGCGCGAGATGAGCACGACCCCGAAGGGATCATCGGCCTCGACGCAGTGGCGCACCAGCGCGACATAGCGGGGTTCGAAAATCCGCAGCGGCAGATCCTGGTTGGGCAGCACCGCCGATTCGAGCGGAAACATCGCCATCTCAACGGTTTCGAGATCCGCCATGGCTCAGCTGTCCAGCTCGCTTACGAGCGCGTCAACAACGGCGCGCAGATCACCGTCATGGTCTTCGGCGACCCGGCGCTGCCGCTGATACGAAGCGCCGACTCGCGGGATGTCGGCCACCGCCGCCAATTCGTCGGCGCAGTGCAGCGACTTCGCGACGGGCTCGAGCCGGTTCAGCACGTCGAGGAGATCCTCGGTGACCAGGCGCTCGTTGCTGTCGGCGTCCTGGATGATGATCGCGTCCAGGCCGTAGCGGGCGGCTCGCCACTTGTTCTCCTGCACATGCCAGGGCGGCATTGTCGGCAACGACTCGTCGGCGTCCAGCCGGCGGTCCAGGTCCACAATCAGGCAGTGCGTCAGCGCCACCAGCGCGGCCAGCTCGCGCAGGTTGGACACGCCGTCGCAGACGCGCACCTCGATGGTGCCCAGATGCGGCGAAGGCCTGATGTCCCAACGGACTTCGTCGATATGGTCGATGATGCCGGTCTTCTTCTGGTCGTAGACGAAGCCCTCGAACTCCGCCCAGGTCTGGAACTGAAACGGCAGCCCGGCCGTCGGTAACTGCTGAAACATCATCGCGCGATTGCTGGCGTATCCGGTGTCCTCGCCACCCCACCACGGTGACGAGGCGGACAACGCGAGCAGGTGCGGGTAGTACTTCAGCAGCGACGACATGATCGGCATCACCTTGTGCGCCGAGGAGATTCCGACATGCACATGCACACCCCAGATCAGCATCTGACGGCCCCACCACTGGGTGCGCTTGATCAGCTCGGCATAGCGCGGCGCATCGGTGAGCTTCTGGGTGGACCATCGCGCGAACGGGTGGGTGCCCGCGCAGAACAGCTCCATGCCGCGGTCGCGGACGATCCGGCGGGCCGGCCCCAGTGTTTCGCGCAGGTCCTCGATCGCCTGTCCGGTGCAGTCGCAGATACCGCTGACGACCTCGACGGTGTTGCGCAGCAATTCCTTGTGCACGCGCGGGTTTTCGCCGATCTCGGCGATGACGGCGGTGGCCTCGTTGCTCAGGTCGCGGGTCTGCGCGTCGACGAGCGCGAACTCCCACTCCACGCCGATGGTCGGCCGCGGTGAGCGCTTGAAATCGATGCGAGCGCGGGTCTTGTTAGCCGGCACCGATGACACCGCAGGCCACCCGCTTGCCGGCGTCGCCGGTGCTCATCGTCGTCGCGTCGGGCCCCGGCGTGCCGTTGGTCTGGTTGTAGCGATCGCGCGGGATGTTGCCGAAGTTGTCGGCGCCGGCGTGAATGATGATCGCGGTCTTCTCGCCGTTCAACAGGTCTTCCATCGTGAACGCGTCGGTGGTCGTCATCAGCGTCCCCGAACCGTCCTTGCGAACCTGCAGCGACGTCAGGTCACCGCTGGCGGGTTCGGCCGCGTGCCCCGGCACCTGGAAGTGCCCGCCGGCGGACAGGAAGTCGCCGGGCGCGCCGCCGGTGGGTGCGACCGAATTGGGCTCGCACTTGCCGACCTTGTGGATGTGCACGCCGTGGAAGCCGGGCGTGAGCTGACCCGGGCCGGTCGTCGCGATCGTGATGGTGGCATAGCCGTTGGCGAACTCGAGCGTCGCGGTGGCGACCTGGGCGCCGTCCGGAGCCTTCAGATGGGTGATCATGCGCTGCGATGCGGACGCCGCGCCGGCGCCCGCGGGCGCTCCCTCCTCGCCCGAGCCTCCCGACGGCGCGGGCGATCCGGTCCAGATCGCCGGCGGGGTACCCGGGATCGACGACGCGTGTTGGGGCGACGAGCACGCACCTACCAACGCGATCGCGAACGTGGCGGCGGCAGCGACATTGCGGTGCTTAGGCATAGCGGAAGCCTAGCCCGCCGACCTCCGAATTTGCAGCGATGCGAACGTCAGCCCGTCACCAACACGATGACGCCGGGAGGCTGGTTGGTGAGCGCGGGGATGCGCGGTTGGACGGGTGCGCTCAGATTCTTGCCCACGGCATCGGCGGTGGCGTGCTCGTCGTCGGCGTCGGTGTAGTACACCGTGGTGGCCCCGACGTCGGGGATCGACAGGTTCCCCACCTCGGTGACCTTGAAGCCGGCACCGGTGAGCTGGTCCTTGGTGTGCGCGGCGACGCCCTCTTTGGACGAGACGTTGTACACGCGCACCTCGGCCTGGTTCGCCGGGGCCTTACCGGTCGTCGAGGCCGTCGTCGAGGTGGTGCTGGTCACGCTGGACACCTGCGACGCCGAGTCGTCCTCGGAGGTTCCCGAGCTACCCAGGGCCTGCCAGCCCAACAGCAGGAAAATGACGCCCAGGAACAGCAGCACCATCACCATGGCCCGCAGGGGAAGCCCCGTCGAGTCGGGGACGCGCTCTTTCATCGCAGCCCACTGTAGCTAGAACCGGGCCGGAACCTGCAAAGGCGCGTCAGGTGTCAGGTGACCTCGAAGCCCAGGCGCCGCGCCGCACGGGCCTTCTGGCGGCTGGCGCGCAGCCGTCGCAACCGCTTCACGAGCATCGGGTCGGCGGCCAGCGCCTCGGGCCGGTCCACCAGCGCGTTGAGCACCTGGTAGTAGCGCGTCGCCGACATCGAGAACAGCTCTTTGATCGCTTCTTCCTTGACTCCCGCAAATTTCCACCATTGGCGTTCGAATGCGAGGATGTCGTGTTCGCGGCGCGTCAGCCCATCGGCGATTTCAGAGTCGTCCCCCGATCGATTTGCCCGCGCCATGGCGCTGTCCATATCGCTTCCCCTGGACCCTTCTCGGCGATTCTCAAACTGTGCGAATGACTTGACTTACATAGGGGCATGTTTCGGCGAATATTGAACCACGCCGCGAACCCTCAAGCCGTAATCCAGACCCGCGAGTCGGCGGATTCGCCAAGATTGCCCGACTGTCCCCCAAGCCGTTGTCCACCCCGCCTAAGCTAGCCGACCATGGCAGTCGTACCCATTCGCATCGTGGGAGATCCGGTCTTGCACGCCCCGACGACACCGGTGGCGGTGGCCGCCGATGGTTCGCTACCGGCGGATCTGGCCGCATTGATCTCCGACATGTACGACACCATGGACGCCGCCCACGGGGTCGGGCTGGCCGCCAACCAGATCGGCTACGGACTGCGGCTGTTCGTCTACGACTGCGCCGAGGACCGCGGACTAACGGACCGCCGCCGCGGTGTGGTCGTCAATCCCGTCCTGGAGACCTCCGAAATCCCCGAGACCATGCCCGATCCGGGGGACGACGACGAGGGGTGCTTGTCGGTTCCCGGCGAGTCGTTCCCCACCGGCCGTGCGAAGTGGGCGCGGGTCACGGGACTCGACGCCGACGGCAGCCCCGTCGCCATCGAGGGCACCGGCCTGTTCGCGCGCATGCTGCAGCACGAGACCGGACACCTGGATGGCTTTCTCTATCTGGACCGGCTCATCGGCCGGCACGCCCGCGCCGCGAAGCGCGCGGTGAAGTCGCACGGCTGGGGCGTCCCGGGTTTGTCGTGGTTACCCGGCGAGGGGCCGGACCCGTTCGGCCACTGATGATCTCGTGGCCCGAGCCGGGAACGCGGGTGACGGTCCGGTACCGACGCCCCGCCGGTTCGGTCCCGCCGCTGACAGATGCGGTGGGGCACCTGCTGGCGGTCGATCCGGTGGTGCGAGTGCGCACGAAAACCGGCGCCGTCGTCGAGTGCTCGCCCGCCGACGTGGTGGCGCTGCGGGTGCTGACCGACGCGCCGGTGCGCGCGTCGGCCATCAGGGCACTCGAACACGCGGCCGCCGCGGCCTGCCCCGGGGACGAACACACGTGGCTGGACGGCTGGCTCCTGCGCGCCGGAGACGATACCGTCCTTTGCGTCAATTCCGCTGTGCCCCTGGATATTTCCGCCAGCACCGCGACCATCCCCGCGATCGTCGACTGGTACGACCGGCGTGCCCTGACAGCGTGGCTGGCCTTCCCCGACCGGTTGCTGCGGCCGCCACCCGGCCTCGCGGCCGAACACACCGAGCGCGTCTCGGTGCGCGACCTGTCGAGCCTCACGCCAGCGTCACAGCCGGACCCGACCGTGACGCCAGAGCAGCGGGAGCGCTGGCGCGCCGCGGTGACCGACGCGCCCGACGGCACCCGGTGGGTGGGGCTTTCGGCCGTGCGCGACGCGGATGACGCGGCCGCGCTGCTGGCCTGGGGTGCACGCATGGGCGCAACCCGCGCGTACGTGGAAGTCGGCGACGACGACACTGACAAGATCGCGCTTGCGGAATCCCTCGGCTTTCGGCTGCACCACCGCCGCCGCTACGTGGCCGCCCGAAGAATCGATACGGTCTAGCCATGCCCGACGGCGTGATCGATGGCGGCGACCCGCCGCGGCTGCGGCTGGCCACCTGGAACGTGAATTCGATCCGCACCCGCCTGGACCGCGTCGTCGACTGGCTTGCTCGCGCCGACGTCGACGTGCTGGCCATGCAGGAGACCAAATGCGCCGATGGCCAATTCCCGGCCCTGCCGTTCTTCGAACTCGGCTACGAGGTCGCACACGTCGGCTTCAACCAATGGAACGGCGTCGCCATCGCCTCCCGCGTCGGTCTGGACGATATGCAGATCGGCTTCGACGGGCAGCCCAGCTGGAGTAGCAAGCCCGAGGTGGCCGCCGCGGCGGAAGCCCGCGCCCTGAGTGCCACCTGCGGTGGTGTTCGGGTGTGGAGCCTGTACGTGCCAAACGGGCGGGCCCTGGGCGATCCGCACTACACCTACAAGCTGGATTGGCTTGCCGCCCTGCGTGATACGGCCGCCGGGTGGCTGCACGACGATCCGACAGCGCAGATCGCGCTGGTCGGGGACTGGAACATCGCCCCGACGGACGACGACGTCTGGAGCACCGAATTCTATGCCGGCGCCACGCACGTCTCCGAGCCGGAGCGGCGTGCGTTCAACGCGATCGTCGACGCTCAATTCACCGACGTGGTAAGGCCTTTCACGCCCGGCCCCGGGGTCTATACCTACTGGGACTACACCCAGTTGCGGTTTCCGAAGAACCGGGGCATGCGCATCGACTTCATCCTCGCGTCGCCGGCGCTGGCCGCCCGCGTGATCGATGCGCAGATCGTCCGTGAGGAACGCAAAGGCAAGGCGCCGAGCGATCACGCGCCCGTGCTGATCGATATCAAACGCTGAGCCGAATGCGTATGGCCGTTCGCTCCCGTTGAAATAGTCCAGAGCCGGCGTACGCTTGCGATATCTAAAGCCAGGGAGTCGCTATGGGTGTCGTTGGCGGAACGGTCCGCAGCATGGGCAAAACGGTGAATCGTGCGGCAGCGGCCACCACGGCGACCGCCGGAGCGTTGGGCGGCGCCGCGGTGAACGGAATCGTCGGCGGCGTAACCGGCGCCGCGGAAGGCATTAGGCGCGGAATCAACTCCGGCAGTCATTCGACGCCTGCGGCCGCGCTCGCCATCGGTGCGCTCGGTGTCGCCGGCCTGGTCGAGTGGCCGGTGCTGCTGGCGGTCGGTGGCGGCGCGCTGTTGCTGCAGCGGCTGAACCGCAAACCGGATACGCAGCCAACGGCCGCGAAAGCAAACCTCAAGCCGGTTCCGACGGAGCGGCCGCCGCAAAAGGCTCAGAAAGCCGCCGCCAAGCGGCCGGCCAAGAAGACGACGGGCCGCCGGGCGGGCACCACTCAATTGCGCAGCACCAACTGAATGTGTGAGTACCGGGCTCAGCCGACTGCCCGGCTGTGCCCCCCTCGGCCCGCCGGCGCGGGCTCAGGTGCGCGGCACGACATCCGATCGGTCTCCACAATCTCCACGACGCCCACACGCCAGAGCAGGGCATATAGCTGCCGCACGGGCACGGTCAGCACAGAAGCTACCGTCGAAGTCATCGGATCGGCCAGGACGTCGGTCGTCGACATATCTCCGACGTTGACCACCCGACCCGGCTCAACGGCAAATGCTTAGTTACGGAAAGGCAAATGATGGCCGAAAAGAAGGCTCGCAGGGGGACCTCGCAGAGCGAGGCGGTGCAGAAAATCCGCGAAGGCGAGACGTTCGCCGTAAATCTTCCGGTTTTTGGTCAGCTGGAGATTCCGCGGCCCGAGCAGATGGCCTATTACGGGGGTCTGGCGGCGCTGGCCGCGTTCGAACTCATCGACTGGCCGGTGGCCATGGTCATCGCCGCCGGACACCTCTTGGCGAGCAACCACCACAACAAGGTCCTCGAGGAGCTCGGCGAGGCGATGGAAGAGGCCTAGCCGGGCCCGTCAGCGGCTGGATTCGACCGGAACGCGTTCGTGCACGGTCAGCAGCACGTGGTCGAACTGGCTTTGCACGGTCGGCGACGGCGGCGGCAGGCTGACGACTTCGCTGACGAGTTGTTTGGCCAGCACGCGTAGCTTGACGTTGGTCTCCTGCGACCGCCATTGCAGCACCCGAAAGGCCTGATCCGCGCTGACCCGGTAGACGGCTATCAGGACGCCCTTGGCCTGCTCGATGGCCGCGCGGTTCTCGAACAAGTCCGGCAGCGCCTCGTCGAGCACCTCCTGCCGGGTTTCCGAGCGCGCCTCGTCGAACGTATCGGTGAGGTCGATGTAGTAGCCCGCGGTGCCCACGACCGCACCCGATTCGTCCAGGATGCGGTCGGCCACGACGATCGCGTCATGCTCACCGCCGGCGGTGTCGATGAAGCGATGACGGCTGGAGAATGATTCTCCCGACTGCACCGCGTAATCGAGCAGATCACGGACGTGTTCGCGGTCATCGGGATGCTTGTGCGACAGCAGCAACTCCGTCGTCGGCACGACAGACCCGGGCTCGTAGCCGTGCATCCGCGCGACCTCGTCGGACCATTCCCAGCGCTCGCCCGCGAACCAGAAGCGGAAGCTGCCAACGCTCAAGTGTCCCGAGGCGGCGCCCTCGGCATCGCCGGTCGTAGGCGTGGGCTGTGGCACGTCTCCATCATTCCACCGGGTGGATTCGACGGCGAGAGTCGGCAGGCACGGCGTTGGGGGTAACGTCGCGTGCGGACGATCAAACAACTAGGGCGCGGGAGCGCACGCCGAGTGCGCTGAGAGGACGGCTGGGGCCGTCGACCGTACGAACCTGACCGGGTAATGCCGGCGTAGGGAGATGACGAATGACCGCAACTGTCGAACCGTCCGTGACCACGGGACCCATCGCGGGCAGTAGCAAGGCCTATCGCGAAATTGCGGCGCCCGGCACCGGCGCGGGTCTCAAGGTTCCGTTCCGGCGGGTGCACCTGTCCACCGGCGACCACTTCGACCTCTACGACACCTCCGGTCCGTATACGGATCCGGACGCGATGATCGACTTGGCGGCCGGGCTGCCGGCGCGGCCCGGCGTGGTCCGCGACCGCGGGACCCAGCTGCAGCGCGCCCGCGCCGGGGAGATCACCGCCGAGATGGCGTACATCGCCGCGCGCGAGGACGTGTCGGTCGAGCTGGTGCGCGACGAGGTCGCCCGCGGCCGCGCGGTGATCCCGGCCAACCACAATCACCCCGAGAGCGAGCCGATGATCATCGGCAAGGCATTCGCGGTCAAGGTCAACGCGAACATCGGCAACTCGGCGGTGACGTCGTCGATCGCCGAGGAGGTCGACAAGATGGTGTGGGCCACCCGCTGGGGCGCGGACACCATCATGGACCTGTCCACCGGCAAGAACATTCACGAAACCCGCGAATGGATCCTGCGCAATTCGCCGGTGCCGGTGGGCACGGTGCCGATCTATCAGGCACTGGAGAAGGTCAAGGGCGATCCGACGGAGCTGACCTGGGAGATCTACCGCGACACCGTGATCGAGCAGTGCGAGCAGGGCGTGGACTACATGACCGTGCACGCCGGCGTGCTGCTGCGGTATGTGCCCCTGACCGCCAAGCGCGTCACCGGCATCGTGTCCCGCGGCGGGTCGATCATGGCGGCCTGGTGCCTGGCGCATCACCGAGAGTCGTTCCTGTACACGCATTTCGAGGAACTGGCCGACATCTTCGCGCGCTACGACGTCACCTTCTCGCTGGGTGACGGGCTGCGTCCCGGCTCGATCGCCGACGCCAACGACGCCGCGCAGTTCGCCGAGCTGCGCACCCTGGGCGAGCTGACCAAGATCGCGAAAGCCCATGGCGCACAGGTGATGATCGAGGGTCCCGGACACATCCCGATGCACAAGATCGTCGAGAACGTGCGGCTCGAGGAAGAGCTGTGCGAGGAGGCGCCGTTCTACACGCTGGGTCCGCTGGCCACCGACATCGCGCCGGCCTACGACCACATCACGTCGGCGATCGGCGCGGCCATCATCGCGCAGGCCGGTACCGCGATGCTGTGCTACGTGACCCCCAAGGAGCACCTGGGATTGCCCGACCGCAAGGACGTCAAGGACGGGGTGATCGCGTACAAGATCGCCGCGCACTCGGCGGACTTGGCCAAGGGCCACCCGCGCGCGCAGGAGCGCGACGACGCCCTGTCGACGGCCCGCTTCGAGTTCCGCTGGAACGATCAGTTCGCGTTGTCGTTGGACCCCGACACCGCGCGGGAGTTCCACGACGAGACGCTGCCCGCCGAACCGGCGAAGACGGCGCACTTCTGCTCGATGTGCGGACCGAAGTTCTGCTCGATGCGCATCACGCAGGATGTCCGCGACTACGCGGCCGCACACGGGCTCGACAGCGAGGAAGCCATCGAGGCCGCAATGGCCGAGAAGTCGGTCGAGTTCGCCGAGCACGGCAATCGGGTGTATCTACCTATAACGTGACGTACCTGCCGCTGCCCGGGCCGGGCGAGACGCCGCTGCGGGTGCTGGCCATCGCCGGGTCCGACTCCGGCGGCGGCGCCGGTATGCAGGCCGATGTGCGCACCTGCACGCTGCTCGGGGTTCATGCGCTGTGCGCGGTGAGCGCGGTGACGGTGCAGAATTCGGTGGGCGTCAGAGGTTTTCACAAGGTCCCCGGCGACGTCATCACGGCCCAGATCGAGGTGGTCTGTCACGACATCGGTTTGCAGGCGGCCAAGACCGGCATGCTGGCGTCGGGCGAAATCATCGAAGCGGTCGCCGCGGCCTGGCGGGACCACGGCGGCGACGCCCCGCTGGTGGTCGACCCGGTGTGTGCGTCGATGCACGGCGACCCACTGTTGGACACGAGCGCACTGGATTCGGTTCGTACCGAACTGTTTCCGCTGGCTCGCTTGGTGACGCCGAACCTGCACGAGGTGCGGTTGCTGGTCGGCATCGACGTCGTCGACTCGCGGTCGCAGCGAGAGGCCGCACGCGCACTGCACGACTTGGGACCCAAGTGGGCGTTGGTCAAGGGCGGGCACCTGCAGGGTTCGGCGAGCAGCACGGATCTTTTGTTCGACGGCACCGACTTTCACGAGTTCGACTCGCCGCGGGTGGACACCATTCACGACCACGGCGCCGGGGACACCTTGGCCGCGGCGACGGCGTGTGCGCTGGCGCACGGGTTCACGGTGCCGGACGCGGTGTCGTTCGCGAAGGGGTGGGTGACCGAATGCCTGCGCGCCTCCTATCCGCTGGGCCACGGACACGGGCCGGTCTCGCCGCTCTTCCGGTTGTCATGAACCTCGACCAGATCGCGGGCGTCGCGCACCGACCCGCAGGCCCGGCCGCCGGGGTGGTCGTGCTGACCCACGGCGCCGGAGGTAGCCGGGAATCCACACTGCTGCAACAGGTTTGCGACGAATGGGCGCGTCGTGGCTGGCTCGCGGTGCGGTACAACCTGCCCTACCGCCGCCGCCGGCCCAAGGGCCCGCCGTCCGGCTCGGCGGCGGGTGACCGCGCCGGAATCGTGGAGGCGATCACCGTGTGCCGCGGCCTCGCCGACGGGCCGCTGATCGCCGGCGGACATTCCTACGGTGGCCGGCAGACGTCGATGGTCGTGGCCGCCAACGAAGCACCGGTGGACGTGCTGACGCTGTTCTCCTACCCCGTGCACCCGCCCGGCGAGCCGGAGCGGCCCCGCACCGAGCACCTGCCCGACATCACGGTGCCGACGGTGTTCACCCACGGCACCTCGGACCCCTTCGGCACCCCCGACGAGGTTCGTGCGGCGGCGGCTTTGGTCACCGCACCGATCGAGGTCGTCGAAATCGCCGGCGCCCGACACGATTTGCGTTCGACGAAGCTCGATGTGCCCGCGCTCGCGGTGGACGCGGCGCTGCGCCTGCTGCGCTGATCACAGCGTGGTGACGTAGCCGCCGTCGATGCGATAGTCGGATCCGGTGATGTTCCCGGCGCGGTCGCTGGCAAGGAACAAGACGAGGTCGGCGACTTGCTCGGGGGTGGTGAAAAGGCCCGTCGGAGTATTCTCGATGATCGCCGCCCGGACTTCCCCGGGCGTGCGGCCGTCGGCGGCGGCGTACTGAGCGGCCAACCTACCCTCGTCGGTCCAAATCTCCGTCAGCACCGCCCCGGGGCTAACCAAATTGACTCGGATGTCCTTCGGCGCCAACTCTTTTGACAACGCTTTCGAAAAACTGGCGAGGGCGGCTTTGGCGGCGCAATAGTCATAGCTTTCGGGATTGGCAAGGTAGGCGTTGATCGAGCCGATGATGACGATAGAGCCGCGGCCGCGCCTTTCGATCTGGGGTAGCGCGGCGCGGACGGATCGCACGGCGGCCATCACGTTGAGATCCCACGTCGCTTGCCATTGATCGTCGGTGATGCCGGCCAGCCCGCCCGCACGGACCTTCGAACCGCCGACGTTGTTGACCAGAATGTCGATCCCGCCGCGCTCGGCCGCCACGGCGACCAGCTCTTCGGCTGCGCCGGCCTGGGAGAGGTCGACGGGCACGAACGACGCCTGCCCCGTCTCTTCGAGCGCCGGCAGTCCCTTGCCGGGCGTCCGTGACCCGGCCACCACATGAACCCCCGCATCCACGAGGGCTTTGGTGATCGCGAAACCGATGCCTTTGCTGGCGCCGGTGACTACTGCGGTCTTCCCCGATAGACGCAAATCCATATCAGTCCTTCCCGCGTCTGCGGCGCGCACGACGCTAGAGGCTACGCCGCACTGGGCGCGGACTTCGTCAAGCGCGATCCTGGCGCGCCACCGGTTAGAGCTTGCCCAATGGACCGCAACGGGCTCGCCGCAACCCGAGATACGAACCTCCTCCGCCGAGCTATTTATACAGTCCAAACTGGACAGTCTTAGCTGTCTAGTCTAGATTGGTGGCATGGATGGCATCGGCGAGTCCGCCGTCGCGGCCGCGCGAGATATTCGGGTGGTCTTCAGCCGGCTGCGGCGGCGGTTGAGGAACGTCGCGGTTGGTGAGGATCTGACTCCGTCACAGACGGCGGTGCTCACCCGGCTATGGAAAGAGGGGGCGTCGTCGGCCAGCGCGTTGGCAGGCGCAGAACGGGTACGCCCCCAGTCGATGGCAACCATACTGGCCGCCCTCGCACAACGTGGGCTCATCGAGCGCACTCCCGACCCGGAAGACGGTCGGCGCCAAGTGGTCTCGCTGACCGAGGCGGGCCGTGAGCGCGCCGAGAGCGACCGTCAAGTGCGGGAGGAGTGGCTGGCACGCGCGATGCAGGAGCGGTACTCCGAACGCGAGCGGCGCATCATCCTTGATGCGTTGTCGCTGCTGGAGCGCCTAACCGAACAATAGCTACACGAAAGGACAGATTTGGCAATGCAATTGGGAGTGCACTTCATCGATTTTCTGCCAGGCGACCCGGCGAAGCTGGGCCCGACGCTTGCCGACGCGGCCAGAGCCGCCGAGGAAGGCGGGGCAACGCTGTTCACGCTGGCCGACCACTTCTTCCAGATGGAAGCCCTTGGGCCCGCGCAGGATCCTTTCTTGGAGGGCTATACATCCCTGGGTTTCCTGGCCGGACAAACAACGACTATCGACCTGGCCCTGCTGGTCACCGGGGTGACGTATCGCTATCCCGGGGTGCTGGCCAAAACCGTCACCACGCTCGACGTGCTGTCCCAAGGCCGATCGATACTTGGCCTGGGCGCGGCGTGGTATGACCGCGAACATGTCGCGCTCGGCATTCCGTATCCGGCGCTGAGCACACGCTTCGAGATGCTGGAGGAGACGCTGCAGGTATGCCGGCAGATGTGGAGCGATGATGACGGCCCGTACAACGGCAGGCACTATCAGCTGGCCGAGACAATCTGTGCGCCCCAACCGATTCGGCGGCCACCGATTCTGATTGGCGGCGACGGCGAGAAGAAGACGCTGCGGCTGGTCGCGCAGTACGCCGATATCTGGAACAGCATGGCGACCGATGTCGACGAGCTGAAGCACAAGGTCGATGTGCTGAACCGCCACTGCGACGCGGTGGGCCGTGATCCCGGCGAAATCCGCAAGACGGCCGGCGGCCTCGCGACCATGGATCCGTTCGATGACACCGACGCGTACCTGAAGACTGTGGAGCGCTATGCCGCGCAGGGCATCGAGATGATCAACGTCGGTCCCCTGCCGGGAAACCCGGATCCCGTCGGCTTCATCCGCCGGTATGCCGATCAGGTGATGCCGAAGCTGGCCGGGATAGGTTGAGCTGCAACGACTATCGCCGTCGCCGGCGAGCTGGAATGCGTGTGTGACGTGCCGCCGAATACGGCCCCGAGGATCCCCGCGAATATCACCAGCGCGGTCACGATGCCGCCGATGACGATTCCGGCAATCGCCAAACCGCGGCCGCCCTGGCCGCTCTGCCTGATCTGGCCCAGCGCCAAAACGCCGAGGATGATGCCCAGAATGCCGCCGATGATGCACAGCCAACCGAACAAGGAGCACACCAACGAGGCGATGGCCAGCCCATTGGTGCCGACGGGCTGTGGTGGCGGATAACCATAACCACCCGGCGGTGGCGGATAGCTGGGCGGGGGTTCCGACACGGACGCCTCCTTATCCGGGGTAACGCGAGTAGCACGCGTCCATGTTGCCGGTCACGCCGCCGCGGAACGCCGCTATCCGCGTGAAGCCGGCCGGAACGCTGGTACCGTCCGCGTCGCTGGCCACCAGGTGGTTGGTGAGCAACCCCGCGACGGCTTCGTCGAGGTCGCCGGCGGTCAGCAAAAGCTCCTTCTTGGAAGGCAAGTCGATGGGTTCGGCCATCTTGCGGTGCACAACACCGGTCAGGCACGCGGTGCGCAGCGCGGTCCACGGGCTTTGCATCGCCAGCCCGCGTTCGTGCTGTACCGCCAGCGCGTATCGCGACATCACGACCGACAGGGCGGTGTCGTCTCCCTGCGGCAGCGTGTGTTCGCTCTCGGCGGAGACCTTCCCCATCTTCGCCAGCCCGGGCAGATCGACCACGATGGTGTTGGTGGCCGGACAATACGACGCCGGCGGGCTGGCTTTCGCATCCGGGCAATCGGCCGGCTTGTAGGACAACGTCGGCGGATTCTTCGGCGAGAAGATCTTTCCCAGCAGCTCCATCAGCGTCGACAGGGTGTCTTCGTTGAGCGTGACCTCGCCGGTCTCCGGGTCCCCGCTGTTATCGACGCGCAGGGTCTTGGGAAGGTCGCCGCGGCGCTGCTCGATTTCCTGCTTGTTGATCCCTGCGCAAGCCGACGCCCCGCTGATGAAGCCCATCTGGAAGGCGCTGATCCGATCCAGGGCCGAGCCGTGTTCGTCGTCGTTCTCGGTGTCCGCGTCCATCACCGGGTCACGGGTGGTGATGATTCCCGCCAGCACGTGGTCGAGTCCGTCGGCGGTGCTCAGCGTGAAGCGCGGCGACTTGCCGTCGGCCACCCAGAACAGATAGACGCCGGCGAAACAATCGGCCTGCTGTTCGCGAACGATGGTGGGGTCCTTGCGGGTCACCAGTTTCGCCATCTGCTGCAGGGCATGCCCGAACTCGTGGGCCAGCACGCCGTTGACGGACATGTCGCCGAAATAGCGTTGCGCGACAGGCATGAACACGCCGCGGTCCCAGGCGATCAGGTTGCATCTCGATGTGAAAAAGGCGTTGACGAGCTTGTAGGTGTCGTTGTGGCACACGATCGGACTGCTGGGATTGGTGGAGTCGTAGGAGATGAGCTTGCCGACCGGGACGAACGATCCCTGCAGCGATTCGCCGTAAACCGACTTCCAGTACTCCTCGATGTCATTGACCGATAGCAACGACAACTTGTCGATGGTGCCGTTGTCGGTGTTGATCACCGTTCCGGTCGTAGCCGGCGCGTTCGGGCGGATCCCGCTGGGACCGTTGGTGGCGGGCAGACCCCCGACCCGGAACGGGTCGTTGAGCATCGACAGGGCTCGTCCCTCGACGAATGTGCTGCAGCCGGCCACCACGAGTATCGCCGCTGCGCAGGCGATTGCCGCCCGCAGCGCTGCCGCCGCCCTGCGTCGGCGACCTCCGGCCGGTCGACGTCGATACCGCGCGTGGTTATCCATCACCAACCCCATCTCGACCGGCCGAATCAAAGGGTCCTTATTGTAAATCCGTCGATCAACGAGCGTGCCACAAATGGGGGCCTCAGCAAACCCCGAATCAGCAATCGCCTCTGGTGGCCCGGGCGCTACGGCAGCCGCGTGCGGTGCCGCTTGTCGTGGGACGGGACGCCGTTGACGCCCCCGATTGACATGGCATAGCTGCCGACCGCGTACGCCACCCCAGAACCCATGACCGCCAATGCTTCCCGGCTGATGTTGTCGACGGTGTCGCGGGGGGTCTGGAAGTTGGGATCGAAGCCGACACCGGCCTTGCCGCGCCATAGCCGCGCTTGCACAGGGGTTTTCAGCTGTGACGCGCCGGCGCTCAGACCGCCGATCGGCACGCCCGCCACCATGAAGGGGTGGTAGTCGGTCCGGGTGCCCAGCGGCATGTCGGCGGGCCGCTTCCCGGCCAGGTTCAGGTAGCCGTCCAGCGTGCGCTCGATGCCGGCCGAGCCGTCGGGCACATCACCGAACGAGACACCCTGTCCGGGCGGACCGGACTGATCGCCGTCGTCGGTGAAAAAGCCGGCGTTGAGCGAGCCGATCAGGTTGACGTTCAGGTACATGGCGATGTCGTTGCGTTGCTCGTCATCCAGGCCGAACACGTAGTCCGTCACCCCGTTGAGCCCGTCCTCGTCGGCGCCCCAGAACACGAACCGCACCGCGTTGTTCACCGGCGCCAGCGGCCCGAGCTGCAGCGCGGTTTCCAGCACCGCGGCAACCCCCGAGCCGTTGTCGTTGATGCCCGGGCTGTCACGCGGGCCGTCCAGGTGCGCTCCGACCATGATCACGTCTTTAGCCGAGCCGGTCTTGGTCTGCGCCAGCACATTTCGCGACGTGATCTTGACGTTCTCGGCATCCAGGACCAGATGTACCGGTGTGGTGCTGCGTGCGAGCGCGCCAGCGGCCTCGGCACCGGCGACGGCGACCGGAACCGTCAGCTGCTTGAAGTAACCCGGATTGAACAACGTGGGCGGCGCGCCCTGGCCGCCCGGCGTGCTGAGCACGACCAGCGCGACGGCACCCTTGGCCACCGCGCTGTTCTGCTTGTCGACCACCGAGCAGCGGGTGTCGTCGACGACGGCGATCGCACCCTTGGGTAGGGCTGCCGGGTAGTCGCCGACCGCGCAGCCCGACGGCGCGCCCGGCCGGACCGGTTGCCCGGTCAGACCGCCGGGCGGTGTCCGGACCAACAGCGAGGCCTGATCGACCGGATAGCCACGGCCCGCGATCGTCAGCGCCGGCTTGCCCTGGGCAATGGCATACAGCCGGTCGAACTGCGGCGTCGATACCTCGAAACCCTTGCCGCGCAACGCCTTCACCACATACTCCACGCTGGCGTCGTAGCCCGGTGTGCCGTCCGCCCGGTTCCCCTTGTTGGCGTTGGCGATGTCCTGCAGTGCGCGCAGGTGGCCGAACATCCCGTCGGCGCTCACCTTTGCGGCCAGGCCACGACCGAGGTCCGGCGCCGCGGCGGGCGGAGCCGGCCGCGCCGACGAACAGCCCGCCAGCAGCCCGATCACGAGGAGCGCGCCCAGCCGACGGGGCATGGCACGCGTCATGGCTTGGAGAGCACGTGGCGCGTACGGTCCGCCATGACCGGGACGCCGTTTCGTCCGCCGAGGTCCTGCGCATACAGCGCCAGCACGTAGGCAACGCCGCCGCCGTTGATGCCCAGCGAGGTGCGGTCGATGTGGTCGAGGGTGTCGCCCTTCTGGTGGTAGTTCGGATCGAACGGCTCGTTCGCCGTCCCGCCCCACAGCTTGGCCTGCTCGTCGGACTTCTTGTTCTCCGCACCCGAGAACAAGCCGCCCGCGGGGATGCCCGCAAGGGTGAATCCGTCGTAGTCGGAGCGCCCGTCGAACGAGGTGTCCTGCGCGGTTTTGCCGGCCGACTTCAGGTAGTCGACAAACGTGCGCTCGATGCCGGCCGAACCCTCGGGTACCATCGGCTGCCCGCGCGCATCCGGCGGCAGCGATTGGTCTCCGTCATAGGTGAAGTAGCCGGGATTCGGCGACGCGAGCATGTCGAAGTTCAGGTACAGCGCAATGTCTTTGAGCGCATCGAGGTTGAGCGACTCGACGTAGTTGCGCGATCCGATCAGGCCGACTTCCTCCGCGCCCCAGAAGCCGAACCGCACCGCGTTGTGCACCTGCGGTGAATTACCCAGCTGCACCGCGGTTTCCAGAACGGCGGCCACTCCCGACCCGTTGTCGTTGATGCCCGGTCCCGCCGGGACGCTGTCCAGGTGTGCGCCCGCCATCACCACGTCGGTGGGGGATCCGGTCTTGGTCTGCGCGATGACGTTGCGGGCCTTGAAACTCTGGCTGCCGGCATTCAGCTTGATCGTCGTCCGCCCGGGCTGGACGCGCAGCTGCACCCCCACGGACTTGGCCACCCCGACCACCGGGATCTTGACGTCGGTGTCTGCGCCCAGGGTTCCGCCCATCTGCTGCTCGTCCACGTTGTCGGCGACGATCATCGCGACGGCGCCGCGCTGCGCCGCGGCGTCCTCCTTCTGGGCGAAGGGGCAGGTTCCGCGGTCCACCAGCACCACGGCGCCGTGCACTGCCAGCCCGTCGAAGTCGGAGGGCCTACAGCCCGAGCTGTCTCCGGTCGGGGCGGCCACCAGTGGCCCGCTCACGCCGTCCGGCGGTGTGGCGGCGCTGTAGTCGAGGGCGCGCGCCTCCACGGGCTTGCCGCCGACCGTCACCTCCGGTTTGTCCGCATGGAACACCCGGGCCGAGAACTCCGGCGTCTGCACGTCAAAACCGCTGTTACGCAGTGTATTCACCACATAGTCGACGCTGGCCTCATAGCCGGGGGTGCCCACTGCACGAGTGCCGTTGTTGGCGTTGGCGATGTCCTGGAGCTTCGACAGGTGCGCCATCATCGCGTCGGTCGTGACCTTGTGCTGCAGGGCACTGGCGAACTTCGCCGCGGCGGGATCGCCGATCGGTTGCTGCGAATTGGCCGTCCGGTGGAAGCAGCCGGACGCAAATACCGTGACAGCGACCAAGCCGAGCACCGCCGCGACAGCCCTGGATTTGTGCACCATCGCGCCCAACGTTAGACGCGGGGGGTCCGGAGTTCCAGCTCAGACATACAGCGCGCTGAAGGGCGCAAACGGGATGTTGCGCACCACAAACCAGGCCAGCACTACCACCAGCGTCACTGCCGCGGACCATCGATGGTGCTGCCAGCCTCGAATCCGGCGGCCCGAAACGCGGCCGTAAGTCCACGCCGCGAAGGCCCACACCAGCAGTGCGATCGCCACCAGGCCCACAGCGTTAAACCTCGCGGCCGCTAGCAGATTGCCGTGCATCAACGAGTACAGCATCCGCAGGCTGCCGCAGCCGGGACAGTCGATCCCCAACAGCGCCTTGGTCGGGCATACCGGCAGCGGACCGTGCGGTGTGGTCGGATCGCCCACCCAGATGGCCGCGCACACCAGCGTCGTGCCCGCCGCCACCATCAGTGGCGCACCGAGACTCAGCCGTGTCGAACCAGGGCTCACCGTGGAACCAATCGCGGCCTTAGAAGAACATCGTCGTGGCAAGCATCGCGGCGTTCGAGTTGGTGGCCAACCCGCCCGCAATTGCGATGATCGCGTAGATGATGCCCACGACAACACCAATAACGGCCGACCAGATCACGAACTTCTTGGCACTGTCGGCGGCCGCCTGCGCCTCGGCATACTGGCCCTGCGCCCATAATCCGTTGACTTGGCTGGACTTGACGATCGCCACGATCCCCAGCGGAAGGCAGCAGAACAACGTCACCAAAATGGACCACACCAAGTAGTTGTTCGGCGCTTGCCCCGCGGGCGGCTGTTGCGGTGGGTAACCGGGAGGGGGAGGCGGCTGTGCAGTCATCGGGTCTCCAGTCAAGAGAAGTTAGCTGGCGTAAAGCGTGCTAACCATACCTGAGCGACGCCCGTCGAGCAGCTTGTCCGCGAAATTCGTATGCCAGCGATTTTCCGCAAACGCGATGGGAAAAATCGGCCGGTAAACCCGTCATGTCGACCGCGACTGCAGTCGACTGAAATAGCTTGTCTACTAGCCGCTTTGAGCGCGCGCCGGTTTCCGGCACCGCACCGAGGTGCGCCGCGAATGATGCCCAAACAGACAATTTCCAACGGAATGTGTTGCATAGCCACGAGATAGCCTTACGATCCTTTTAGCTGAAGCGCTGTTTTCGGCCGACAACGCACATACACTCCGGGACGTCAGCGCAGCCGCACCGTCGGTCCGGCGACCGTAAGGAGTCATCGAATGTCTCACCTCACCATCACGTTACGAGCCGCGACGGCGGCAGCACTCGTGAGTAGCTCTGTCTGCCTTGGTACCGCCACCGCCGCAGCAGATCCCACCGACACGCTTGCCGGACTACTATCCAAGGGCTACAACACCAGCAACTGCTCCTCGCAGCAGCCCCCGAGTGGCGTGTCGGCGGTGCTCCAGTGCGGCCAGAACAGCGACCCCAGCGGGCCGGTCTTCGCCAAGTACCTGCTCTTCAACAACGCCAGCGATCTAGCCAGTTCGTTCACCAACAGCATCGGCTCCGACACGCTGACCAATTGCGGGGACGCCAAATCGCCGACCGTGTGGCACCAGGGCAGCTCGACCGACTCGGCCGGGCAAGTGGCGTGCGGCACCTATCAAGGCCAGGCCGAGGTCATCTGGACCACGGATGCCAAGACGGTGATGAGCCTCATCCGCGGATCCAGCGGTGACACGGCCGCGCTCTACCAATGGTGGCGAGCCAACGGCTGAACGGTTGCGCCGCACCGCATTTCGGGCATAGCTTCCCGAAACATCCTTGCGTTACCCGGTTTTCCCCTCAAACAAAGGAGTTCAGAATTGTCCCCCCTCACCCACACGCTGCGGGCGGCGACGGCCGTAGCGCTCATCGGCGGCTGCGCCATCGCCGGTAGTGCCACCGCGACGGCGGCCCCCATCGACACGCTCACCAGCGCGCTGTCGAAGGGCTACACCAGCAGCAACTGCTCGCCACAGCAGGTCTCCGACGTGCAGGGCTCGTTTTCCGCCCCGGTGGTGGCGGTGCTGCAGTGCGGACAGAACGCCGACTCCAGCGGTCCGATGGGCGGAAAGTATTTCCTGTTTGGCAGCAGCGCCGACACGGCCAGCTCGTTCACCAAACTGATCAGCAGCGACACCCTCGCCAACTGCGGGGACGCCAAGTCGCCGACCACATGGCACCAGGGCAACTCCGACTCGGCCGGACAGGTGGCGTGTGGAACGGATTCCGGCCAGGCCGAGGTGCTTTGGACCGTTGACTCCAAGAACGTCCTGGCGTTCATCCGCGCGTCCAACGGTGACACGGCCGCCCTGTACAAGTGGTGGCAGGCCAACGGCTAAGCGTCACAACCGAGCCGATACCAGCTCCGCGACCGCGCGCATCCCCGCGCCGTTGGGGTGCAGCGGGGCCGGTCGGCCCGGCACCGGCACACCGTAGCGCGCCGGCAGGGTCGTCCACGGCTCGGCCGACCACGCGTGGTGTTGCCGGCTGGCGGCGGCGGCGCTGACGATTTCGCAGCCGGTCGCCTCGGCGGCCTCGGCAGTGAGTCGTTCGAGCGTCCCGGCGACGTGACGGCCGAGGTCGGATTCCGCCGGCGCGAGCGGCGGGGCCGGTGCGTCCGCGGGCAGGATCGTCAGGTAGTCGACGAAGTAGATCCGGGCACGGGGCGCGCTCTCGCGCAGCGTGCGCCCGACCGTGCACAACGAATCGAACACCTCGGCCAGGGCCCGATCGCGCGTGTCACGGTCCAGCAGTTCGGATATGCGCCCACCCACCAGCGGCAGGCGTCGCGCCCAGTGTGGCAGTGCGGCGGCCATCAGCAGCGGGACGTAGCCGACGTCGTTGCCGCCGATGGTCACCGTTACCAGGCTCTCCGAACCGTCCAGCGCGGCGATCTGCGGCGGCTGACCGTGTTGGTGGTCGGCCAGCACGTGGGCGGTGGTCGCGCCGGAGAACGTGACGTCAACGAGGTCCAGTTTCAGCCGCTCGGCGAGCAGATGCGGGTAATTGCGGGCCGATCGGCCGGACCACCGGGGCGCTCCCGCGGCGCGGGGCATGATGCCGGGACCGGCGGCCATCGAGCTGCCGAGCGCCACATAACGTGTCATCGTTCCGGGCTGGATGCCTGCGCCCAGAACCGTTTTGGGATCCGCCCGGCGCGCCGCGCCAGGTAACCGGCCGTGACGGCGCCGGCCATCGCCGCGGCCATCGCGGGCGGGTCGGCGGCCCGGGTTACCGCGGTGGCCAACAGCACGGCGTCGCAACCCAATTCCATCGCCAGCGCGGCATCGCTGGCGGTACCGATGCCGGCGTCGAGCACCACCGGAACGCCGGCCCGGGCGACGATCATCTCGATGTTGTGCGGGTTGGTGATGCCCAGGCCGGTGCCGATCGGCGAGCCCAGCGGCATCACCGCCGCGCAACCCGTGTCCTCCAAACGGCGGGCCAGGGCCGGGTCGTCGTTGGTGTAGGGCAGCACGACAAACCCGTCGTCGACCAATTGCTCTGCCGCCCGGACCAATTCGACCCCGTCGGGCAGCAGGGTCCGCTCGTCGGCGATCACCTCGAGCTTGATCCAATTGGTGCTCAGCGCCTCGCGGGCCAGTTGCGCGGTGAGCACCGCCTCGGCCGCGCTGCGGCACCCCGCGGTGTTGGGCAGCGGGGTGATGCCGAGCCGGTTCAGCAGTTCCAGCAGCCCGGTGCCGCCCTCGGCGTCCACCCGGCGCATGGCGACGGTGGTCAGCTCGGTGCCCGACGCGATCAGCGCCTCTTCCAGGACCGCCAGGTTCGTCGCTCCCCCGGTACCCATGATCAGCCGCGAGGCAAAGCTGCGGTCGGCGATCGTCAACTTGGAATCAGCCACCCTGCACCGCCGTCACCACCTCGAGTCGGACCGGCTCGGAAAGCTCGGAAAGCGTTGTCGTCCAGCGCGAACGCGGCAGCACGGACAAGTCCATGGCCACCGCGATGCCCCGGTCCGGGAAACCCAGCGACTCCAGCAATGCCGCGACCGTGGTCCGCCCGTCGACCTCGACCCGTTTGTCGTTGACCATGACGATCATCGGTGGGCCCCAACCGGAACGAGTTGACAGACAATCTGTTCGGCGGTCCACGGGGCCAGCAGGAACCCCGATCGCCCGTGGCCTGCGGCGACCAGGGTGCGCGCGTCCAGGCGTTGCACGAGGGGCAGATTGTCCGGTGTCATCGGGCGCAATCCGGCCGCGCACTCGGCAAGTTCGTACTCGCCCAGCGCCGGCACCACCGCGCACGCGTCGTCGAGGAGGTCGCGTACCCCGGACACCGCCGGCGCGGTGTCGCGGCCATGCTCATACTGGGTGGCGCCGACGACGACGCCGTCCGCGCGCGGCACCAGATAGACCTGCCGCCCGTGCACGCGTGCGCGAATCACCCTGCCCAGCAACGGCATACAGCCTTTTCGCCAGCGCAGCCGCAGCACCTCGCCCTTCACCGGGCGCACCGGCAGGCCGGGCCACAGTGCGGGGGCGTCGATGCCGTTGGCGATCACCACCGCGTCACCCTCGACACCGGCCAGCGCGCGCGCCGGCGGCGCCCACTGCACGCCGAGACGCTCGCAGTCCAGCGACAGCGCGTCGAGCAGCGCCCGGTTGTCCACCGCAAGCTCGGTCGGCGCCCGGAAGCCGTGCCGAATGCCTTGTGCCAGCAGCGGTTCGACGTCGCGGGCGGCCGACTCCCAGATCACCGGGTGCCCCTGCGCGGACAGCCAGTCGGCGACGGTGCGCAGGTCCGCGACATCGGCCCGGTCGACGGCCACCACCAACGACTCGCGCGCGGTGATCACCTCCGGTGGCAGCCCGTCGGTAAACCCACCCTCGCGCCACAGCCGCAGCGACTCCAGGCCCAGCCGCAACAGTCGCTCTTCCCCGGGCCAGCCTTCGCTGTGCGGGGCCAGCATGCCCGCGGCGACCCACGACGCGCCGGCCTGCCCGGTGCGGTGCACCCGCACCGACCACCCGGCCCGCGCCGCCGCACGCGCGACCGACAATCCGATGACGCCGCCGCCTACCACGGCCAATGAGCCGGCCATCGGCATCCTCTGCTCCCTTCGCCGGCATGACCCGGATCAGGTTCGACGGTAAGGGCGGGCGCGCCCACTCTCAGTCCCCGCTCGCCGGGACTCCCGTGCTCTTCTTCCTGCCCTACGCTAGCGCGCTAGCGTCGCGGTGTGCACGAACGTCTCGCGCGGCTGGCCGCGGCCCGGCTGTACCTGTGCACCGACGCCCGGCGCGAGCGCGGCGACCTGGCCCAATTCGCCGACGCCGTGTTGGCCGGCGGGGTCGACATCATCCAGCTCCGGGACAAGGGCTCGGCCGGTGAGCGGCGGTTCGGACCGCTCGAGGCACGCGACGAGCTGGCGGCGTGTGAGATCCTCGCGGACGCCGCGCGCCGGCACGGCGCGCTGTTCGCCGTCAACGACCGGGCCGATATCGCCCGCGCGGCCGGCGCGGACGCGCTGCATCTGGGACAGGGCGACCTGCCGCTTGCCGTGGCCCGCGACATCGTCGGGCCGGAGGTGCTGATCGGCCTGTCCAGCCACAACCGGGACGAGGCCACTGCCGCCGCCGGCGAGGCCGACTACTTCTGCGTCGGCCCCTGCTGGCCCACCCCAACCAAGCCGGGTCGCGCGGCGCCCGGCCTGCGACTGGTGCGCGCCGCCGCCGAACTGGGTTCCGACAAGCCGTGGTTCGCGATCGGCGGCATCGACGCCCAGCGGCTGCCCGAGGTGCTCGAGGCCGGAGCCCGCCGGGTCGTGGTGGTGCGGGCGATCACCGCGGCCGAGGATCCGGGCGCCGCGGCGCAGCGGCTCAAGTCAGCGCTTGCAGCAGCGAGCTGATCCGCGGGCTCAGCGGCGAAGGCTCCTGATTCGCGTCGCCCGGCATGCACCAGACGAATACCCCGGCCTCGATCTCCAACGTTCGCGGCAGGCGCTGCCGTCGTTCGTCGGCATGGCCCAGCGGCACCAGGGCCGGGGCGGTGCGCAGCCGCTGCCAGCTGGCGGCGAAGCCCGGATGCAGCGGCAGGTCGGCGACCTCGTCCTCACCGACCCAGCGCAGCTCGGCGCTTTCCCGGTTGGGCACGGTGTGCAGCAGCTCGGCGGCGTCGGCCACGACCGTGGTGTAGCTCCACCGGGCACCGCCATAGCCGGAGACCTCGGCGGTGACCACGGTCGCCCGCACGGCAAGCAGCTCGGCGAGCAGCCCCGCCTCCTCGCGCGCTTCGCGGACCGCCGTCTCCTCCGGGGACTCGTGGCTGTCGCGGGCACCGCCGGGTAACCCCCACGTGCCGCCCTGGTGGCTCCACACGGCGCGATGCTGAAGCAGCACCGCCGGGGTGCCGTCAGGTCGCGGAGCCCGCAGCAACAGACCGGCCGCGCCGAAGCGACCCCAATAGTGGACGCCGCCGTCGGATATCACCCATCCGTCACCGTCGCCCTGCACGAGTTCAGGATATGCAGGTCTGCGACGCCCGGGCCCAATTGCCTCCGCCTCCCCCCACACGCCGGAACATTCTCTTAGAATTCGCTTAAAGGTTCGTACAGCGACTTTTCGAGGCCGAAAGCTGAGGTCTGAACAGACGTGACGGTTGAGCTGGCGCACCCGTCGACCGAGCCGCTGGGGTCGCGGTCGCCGGCCGAACCGGCTCATCCACGCTGGTGGTTCATCTCGACGACGCCGGGCCGCATCTTGACCATCGGGATCGTGCTGGCGGCGCTCGGCGTCTCCAGCGCCTTTGCCACCTCGACGACCATCAATCACCGGCAGCAGGTGCTGACCACGGTGCTCAACCACACCGAGCCGCTCTCGTTCGCCGCCGGGCGGCTGTACACCACGTTGTCGGTGGCCGACGCCGCGGCCGCCACCGCGTTCATCGCCCAGGCCGAGCCGCGCCCGGTCCGGCAGCGCTACGAGCAGGCCATCACCGACGCCGCGTCGGCCGTGACCCGGGCATCAAGTGGGCTAACCGACGAACCGCTGGTGCAATTGCTGGGCAAGATCAACGCCGAACTGGCCGTATACACCGGCCTGATCGAGATCGCGCGAACCAACAACCGGGCGGGCAACCCGGTCGGCGCGGCCTACCTGTCCGAGGCCTCCGGGCTGATGCAATCGACGATCCTGCCCGACGCGGCGCAGCTCTACCAGGCCACGGCCGACCGGGTGGATACGGAGACGACAGCGTCGACCCACTTCCCGGCTCCGGTGATCCTGGTCGTCGCCACGACGGTGGTCTTCGGCGCGTTCTCCCATCGCTGGCTGGCCCGGCGCACCCGGCGCCGGGTCAACCCGGGGCTGGTGGTCGGCGCGCTCGGTATCCTCGTCATGGTGGTGTGGGTCGGAACTGCGCTGACAATCTCGACGACCGCGAGTCGGAGCGCAAAAGACACTGCGGCGGAGTCACTTAAGACGGTGACCAATGTCGCGATCACCGCTCAACAAGCGCGAGCCGACGAGACGCTGTCGCTGATCCGGCGCGGCGACGAGGACCGGCGCAAGCAGTCGTTTTACGAGCGGATCGACTCGATGCACACCCAGCTCGAGCAGTACATGTCGCGCAGCGATGCCGTCGACAAGCCCGACCTGCAGGGCGCCGATCAGCTGCTGGTCCGTTGGCGGCAGGCCAACGACCGGATCAACTCCTACATCTCGGTGGGCAATTACCGGGCCGCCACCCAGGTCGCGCTGGGTAGCGGCGAGGACGACTCCACCCCCGCCTTCGACAAGCTCGAAGACCAGCTGGGCAAGGCCATGGACCAAAGCCGCATCCACCTGCGCAACGACGTCCTCGCCGCGCGCGGCGGGCTGTCGGGCGCCCAGGTCGGCGGCGTGGTGCTCAGCCTGGGCGCCGCCATCGCGGTCGCGCTGGGCCTGTGGCCGCGGCTGAAGGAGTATCGATAATGGTTCGCCCGGCCCGGGTTCGACTGGTGTGCGGCGCACTCGCCGCCGCGGTCGTCCTGGCGGGTTGCAGCCACACCGAGTCGCTGACGGTGGCCACGGTGCCGACGCTGCCGCCACCCTCGCCGGTCGGCATGGACCAGCTGCCCCCGGAGCCGCCGCTGCCGCAGCGTGACTCCACCCAGGACTGCGACGCGACCGCAAGCCTGCGGCCCTTCGCCACCAAGCCCGAGGCCGACGCCGCGGTGGCCGACATCCGCGCCCGCGGCAGGCTGATCGTCGGGCTCGACATCGGCAGCAACCTGTTCAGCTTCCGCGACCCGATCACCGGCGAGATCAGCGGCTTCGACGTCGACATCGCGGGCGAGATCGCACGCGACATCTTCGGCGCCCCGTCGCACGTCGAGTACCGGATCCTGTCGTCCGACGAGCGCGTCACCGCGCTGCAGCAATCCGAGGTCGACGTCGTCGTCAAGACCATGACCATCACCTGCGAGCGGCGCAAGCTGGTGAACTTCTCGACGGTCTACCTCGACGCCAACCAGCGCATCCTGGCCCCGCGTGACTCGCCGATCGCCAGGGCGGCCGACCTGTCCGGCAAGCGGGTCTGCGTGGCGCGGGGCACGACGTCGCTGCAACGGATTCGGGAGATCGTGCCGCCGCCGGTTGTGGTGTCGGTGGTGAACTGGGCCGACTGCCTCGTGGCGATGCAGCAGCGGGAGATCGACGCGGTCAGCACCGACGACTCGATCCTGGCCGGATTGGTCGAAGAGGACCCCTACTTGCACATCGTCGGACCGAACCTGGCCACCCAGCCCTACGGCATCGGGATCAACCTGAACAACACGGGACTGGTCCGCTTCGTCAACGGCACGCTGGAGCGGATCCGCCGGGACGGCACGTGGAACACGTTGTACCGCAAGTGGTTGACGGTGCTGGGCCCGGCGCCCGCCCCGCCCGCGCCGAGGTATGTGGACTGATGGCCGAGCCGATGAAGAAAGCGGACAAAAACCCCGAGGCGCGCGAACCCGCCGACCAACCGGACGAGGACGTCAGTCCCGCGACGCAGCCGCCGGACACCCAGACCGGTGGGATGCCGACGGGACGGCTGCAGGCCACCCAGGCCCTGTTCCGTCCCGATTTCGACGACGATGACGACGACTTCCCACTCATCCACGGTGTCGATACCGAACCGCAGGAGCGGACCGTCGCCACCCGCGTGTTGCCGCCGACCAGGCAGCTCGGCGGCGGGCTGGTCGAGATCCCGCGGGTGCGGGACATCGATCCGCGCGAAGCCCTGATGACCAACCCGGTGGTGCCGGAATCGAAGCGGTTCTGCTGGAACTGCGGAAAGCCCGTCGGCCGGTCCGGGGAAGAGGGCAAGGGGGCGTCGGAGGGCTGGTGCCCATCCTGCGGCAGCCCGTATACGTTCCTGCCCCAGCTGAATCCCGGCGACATCGTCGCCGGCCAGTACGAGGTCAAGGGCTGCATCGCACACGGCGGGCTGGGCTGGGTGTATCTGGCGGTCGACCACAACGTCAACGACCGCCCGGTGGTGCTCAAAGGCCTGGTGCACTCCGGGGACGCCGAGGCGCAGGCGATCGCGATGGCCGAACGGCAATTCCTCGCCGAGGTGGTGCACCCGCAGATCGTGCAGATCTTCAACTTCGTGGAACACACCGACCGCCACGGCGATCCGGTCGGCTATATCGTCATGGAGTACATCGGCGGGCAGTCGCTCAAGCGGGGCCTCAAGGACGGCAAGGCGGACAAGCTGCCGGTCGCGGAGGCCGTCGCGTACCTGCTGGAAATCCTGCCCGCGCTGAGCTATCTGCATTCCATCGGCCTGGTCTACAACGACCTGAAGCCGGAGAACATCATGCTGACCGAGGAGCAGCTCAAGTTGATCGACTTGGGCGCGGTGTCGCGGATCAATTCCTTCGGTTATCTCTATGGCACACCCGGTTTCCAGGCGCCGGAAATCGTGCGGACGGGACCCACGGTCGCCACCGACATCTACACGGTGGGGCGGACATTGGCGGCGTTGACGCTGAACCTGCGCACCCGCAACGGCCGCTATGTGGACGGGCTGCCCGAGGACGACCCGGTGCTGGCCAAATACGACTCGTTCGGCCGGCTGCTGCGCCGCGCCACCGACCCGGACCCCCGGCGCCGGTTTTCCACCGCCGACGAGATGTCCGCCCAATTGATGGGCGTGCTACGGGAAGTGGTCGCGCAGGACACCGGGGTGCCGCGGCCGGGGCTGTCGACGATCTTTTCCCCGAGCCGCTCGACGTTCGGGGTGGACCTGCTGGTCGCGCACACCGACGTGTACCTGGACGGCCAGGTGCATTCGGAGAGGCTGACCGCCCGGGAGATCGTGATGGCCCTGCCGGTGCCGCTGGTCGATCCGACCGACGTCGCCGCGCCGGTGCTGCAGGCGACGGTGCTGTCCCAGCCGGTGCAGACGCTGGACTCGCTGCGCGCCGCCCGCCACGGCTCGCTGGACGCCGAAGGTGCCGACGTATCCGAGTCGGTGGAGCTGCCGCTGATGGAAGTCCGCGCACTGCTGGACCTCGGCGACGTGGCCAAGGCCACTCGCAAGATCGACGACCTGGCCGAGCGGGTCGGCTGGCGCTGGCGGCTGGTCTGGTACCGGGCCGTCGCGGAACTGCTCACCGGCGACTACGACTCCGCCATCAAACATTTCACCGAGGTGCTGGACACCTTCCCCGGCGAGCTGGCGCCCAAACTGGCGCTGGCCGCCACCGCCGAGCTGGCCGGCAGCACCGACGAGCACATGTACTACGAGACGGTGTGGAAGACGAACGACGGCGTGATCTCCGCGGCCTTCGGTCTGGCCCGGGCGCTTTCCGCCGAGGGTGATCGGGCCGCGGCGGTGCGCACCCTCGACGAAGTCCCGGCCACCTCACGGCATTTCACCACAGCGCGCCTGACGAGTGCGGTCACGCTGATGTCGGGCCGCTCGACGAACGAAATCACCGAGGAGCAGATCCGCGACGCCGCGCGACGCGTGGAGGCGCTGCCGCCCACCGAACCGCGGGTGCTGCAGATCCGCGCCCTGGTTCTGGGTGGGGCGATGGACTGGCTCGAGGACAACGACGCCAGCACCAACCACATCCTCGGTTTCCCGTTCACCGAACACGGGCTGCGGCTGGGCGTCGAGGCGTCGCTGCGCGCCCTGGCTCGCGTCGCGCCCACCCAGCGGCACCGCTACACGTTGGTGGACATGGCCAACAAGGTGCGGCCGACAAGCACGTTCTGATCTTGTTCTCGAGTGCCCGTCGTGGGCGGCCTGCGCGCACACTCAAAGCCCTTGGCGCACACTCGATGCGGCCAGCGCGGATTTGACTCGTCGGATGGTAGCGGCGGGGTTGTCCTCAGCGACGACCCGGACGATGGTCCAACCCAGTCGCTCCAGCATCTCCTGCCGCCGAATGTCTTTGACGTACTGCCGGCGTTCGCTGCGGTGATGGTCGCCGTCGTACTCGACGGCGACCATCCGCTCCTCCCAGCCCATGGCGAGGTAGGCGACCGGAATGCCGTCGACACCCAGCACCGGGATCTGGGTCTGCGGCCTCGGCAGACCCGCATCGATGAGCAGCAGGCGCAGGTAGCTCTCCCGCGGCGACTGCGAACCCGCGTCAACCAGCTCCAGCGCGGCCTGCAGCCGCCGAATTCCAGGCGAGCCCGGATGGCCTGCGGCAATTCGCAATACGTCGTCGACTTTGAAGCCCGTCGCATATGCCAGCGTGTCCAGCCGCGCAACGGCCGAATGAACAGCCCCGCGCCGGCCGATGTCGAACGCGGTTCGCTCGGGCGTGGTGACGGCGCGGCCGTCGATAATCTGCGTCTCGCCGTCGAGCAGCGCGTCGCGCCGCGTCAGCACGCCGCGAGGTGCGCGGGGATTGGCATGGATCAGCTCCACCGGAACATCGTCGGGAATCCATTCGGCGCCATGCAGTCTGGCGGCGGCGGCGCCCGCAATCGTCGCCCGGCGGCCCGACCAGAGCCAGGCGCCCGCGATACGCCGTTCGAGCGACGCCTCTGCATCCGGCGAAAGATAGACATTAGGAAACAGTGCGCGGTAGTAGCTGCGCAGTTGGTGGCGGGTCATCTCGCCCAGCTTCAGTGCCTCGCTACCGATGAACGGTTCTCCCAGGTGCCGCATGCCGCGACACTTGCACAACACGGCCAATCGCGACTTCGTCTATGCACAGTGCTCATCGAGTGTGCATCGTGGGCGGCGTGATCGCACACTGAGAGCCCTCAACGCACACTCGCGACTAAACCATTTAGGTTGAGCTGCCCAACAGGCTGACGCAGTCGCGGGCGATGGCGAGCTCTTCGTCGGTCGGGACCACCAGCACGGTGATCGGCGAGTCGTCCGCGGAAATCTGTCGCGCACCCTTGCCGGCCCCGAGGTTGCGCGCCTGGTCGAGCACGATGCCCAGCTCCTCCATGCCGGCCACGGCGTCGCGGCGCACCGCCGGATCGTTCTCGCCGATTCCGGCGGTGAAGCTGATCACGTCGGTATGGCCGAGCACCGCCAGGTAGGCGCCGATGTACTTGCGCAGCCGGTGAATGAATACGCTGTAGGCCAATTGCGCTGCGCTGTCTCCTGATTCGATCATCGCCCGCAACCGGCGGAAGTCACGCTCGCCGGCCAGGCCCCAGACGCCTGAGCGGTGGTTGAGCATCGACTCGATCTCGTCCACACTCATCTTCGCGGTCCGCCACAGGTAGCCGATCACGCCCGGGTCGATGTCACCGCTGCGGGTCCCCATCACCAGGCCCTCCAGCGGGGTCAGGCCCATCGAGGTGTCGATGGGCCGGCTGCCGGCGATCGCCGAGGCCGAGGCGCCGTTTCCCAGATGCAGCACGATCTGCTTCAGGCCGTCGCGCGGCCGGCCGAGAAACGCGGCGGCCTGCTCGCTGACATACCGGTGCGACGTGCCGTGAAATCCGTAGCGGCGGATCTGCCACCGCTCGGCCAGGCCACGGTCGATGGCGTAAGTCGACGCCGCGGGCGGCAAATCATGGAAGAACGCCGTATCGAACACCGCGACGTGCGGAACCCCGGGCAGCAGCTTCCGCGCCACCTTGATTGCCCGCACCGCGGGCGGATTGTGCAACGGGGCAAGTTCCGACAGCGCGTCGAGGTCGGCGATAACCGCGTCGTCGATCAACGTCGGAGCATGAAACTTGTTGCCTCCGTGCACGACCCGGTGCCCGACGGCCAGCAGGCCGCACGACTTCAGGTCTATGCCGCCCTCGGCCAGGTGCTCGAACGCCAGGCGCAACGCCTCCTCATGGTCGGCGACCCGAGACGACGGTTCGCCGATGCTCTCGACGTTGCCGGTCGCGCGGGCCGTGCCCGAATCGGGGTCGACCAGCTGGTATTTCAGCGATGACGAGCCGGAGTTGATCACCAGGACAGTGCTACCGGCCATCGTGCACGCCCTGCGCCTGAATCGCGGTGATGGCAATGGTATTGACGATGTCTTCGACCAGCGCGCCGCGGGATAAGTCGTTCACGGGCTTGCGCAGACCCTGCAGTACCGGCCCGATCGCGATCGCCCCGGCGCTGCGCTGCACCGCCTTATAGGTGTTGTTGCCGGTGTTGAGGTCGGGAAAGATCAGCACCGTGGCGTGACCGGCCACCGGCGAGTCACGCAGCTTGGTGGCCGCGACCGAGGGTTCGATCGCGGCGTCGTACTGGATGGGGCCCTCGACCGGCAGCTGCGGGTCCCGCGCGCGCACCAACTCCGTTGCCGCCCTAACCTTGTCGACGTCGACGCCGGAGCCCGAATCGCCGGTGGAATAGGACAGCATGGCCACTTTCGGCTCGATGCCGAACTGGGCGGCGGTGCGCGCCGAGCTTATCGCGATGTCCGCGAGCTGTTCGGGCGTGGGATCCGGGACGATCGCGCAGTCACCGTAGGCCAGCACCCGATCGGACAGGCACATCAGAAAGATGCTCGACACCGTGGAGACGTCCGGAGCGGTCCTGATGATCTCGAACGCCGGGCGAACGGTGTGCGCCGTGGTGTGGACGGCACCGGACACCATGCCGTCCACCATGCCGTTGTGCACCAGCATGGTCCCGAAATACGAGACGTCGTGCATCATCTCGTGCGCCTGCTCGACGGTGGTGCCCTTCTCCTTGCGCAACTCGGCGTACTGTTCGGCGAACCGGTTTCGCAGGTCCTCGTCGTCCGGGTCGACGATCTTGGCCGCGCTCAGGTCGACCCCGAGTTCCGCCGAGCGCAAACGGATCCGGGCCTCGTCGCCCAGGATGGTCAGGTCGGCGATGCACCGCTTGAGCACCCGTCCGGCCGCCTTGAGGATCCGGTCGTCGTCGCCCTCGGGCAGCACGATGCGCTTGCGATCCGAGCGCGCCTGCTGCGACAGCCGGTGGGTGAACATCTGCGGCGTGGTGACCGTCGGGATCGGAATGGCAAGCTGCGCCAGCAGATCCGCGATATCCACATGGCGCTCCATCAGCTCCACGGCCGTGTCGATCTTGCGCTGCGACGTGGCGGTGACCCGGCCGCGCGCCGAGGCGACCGCGCTGGCCGTGTCGTAGGTGCCCAGCTCGGTGGCGATGATGGGTAACCGAAGCCGCAGGCCCGACACCAGCGCCGAGATCGACGGATGCAGGTCGAATCCGCCGTTGAGGATCAGGCAGCACAGCGACGGAAAGCCTTCGGCCGCATGGGCGCTCGCGACGGCCAGCACGACGTCGGAGCGATCGCCCGGGGTGATCACGGCCGTGGCGTCGCGGAGTCGTTCCAGCACGTGGTCCGCCGTCATCCCGGCCACCAACACGCCCATCGCCTCGCGTCCCACCAGCTCGGCGTCTCCGCTGACCAGCGTCCCGCCCACCGCCGTCTGCAATTCGGCCACCGTCGGCGCCGACAGCAGCGGATCGTCCGGCAGCACATAACTGGGCGGGACGAACGACCGCAGTGCTTCCGCGACGGCGCCCAGCTCCGATGGCTCGCAGCGGTTGGCGACGACCGCGGCGGTGTGGGCGCGCTGGGCCAGCAGCTCGGCGAGGCACAATGAGACGACGCTGGCGACTTCGGTTGGGCTGCGGCCCTTTCCGCTCACCGTCAGCAGCACCGGTGCGCCGAGGTTGACCGCGATCCGGGCGTTGGCCGACAGCTCGGCGGGGCTCGCTGCCCCTCCCAGGTCGGTAAAGTCGCTGCCGACGATCACCACCGCGTCGCACGCCTGCGCCATCGCGTGATAGGCGTCGACGATGGTGGCGATCGCGGCGTCGGTGTCGGCGTGCAGCTGCTGGTACGTGACGCCGACGCAGCGCTCGTAGGGCAGCCCCGCGGTGGTGCGTGTCAGCAGCAATTCCAGGATGTAGTCCCGATCGCCGTCGTGGCGGGCAATCGGCCGGAACACACCGACTTTGGCGACGGTCGCGGTCAGTCGGTTGAGCAGCCCCAGCGCGATCGTCGACTTGCCGGTCTCGGGCTCGGGCGCCGCGATGTAGATCCCCGAACCAGCCCTAGCGGCTTCAGCCAAGTCGCCGCAACCTGGGCGCCAGGTCCTTTTCGAAGAGCTCCAGGAACCGGCGCTGGTCGTGGCCGGGCGCATGGAACACCAGGTGGTTGAGGCCCCACTGCACGTACTGGCCGACCTTTTCGACGGCCTCGTCGGGATCCGACGCCACGATCCAGCGCTTGGTGATCTGCTCGATCGGCAGCGCGTCGGCGGCCTTCTCCATCTCGATCGGGTCGTCGATGGAGTGCTTCTGCTCGGCCGTCAGCGACAACGGCGCCCAGAACCGGGTGTTCTCCCGCGCCAGCTCGGGGTCGGTGTCGTAGGAGATCTTGATCTCGATCATCCGGTCGACATCGTCGGGGTTTTTGCCCGCCGCCTCGGCGCCCTCGCGCATCGCGGGGATCAGCTTGTCCTTGTACAGCTCTTCGCCCTTACCGGAGGTGCAGATGAAGCCGTCGCCGGCCCGCCCGGCGTACTTGGCCACCTGCGGTCCGCCCGCGGCGATGTAGATCGGGATACCGCCCTCGGGCACGTCGTAGATCGAGGCGCCCTTGGTGTTGTAGAACTCGCCCTCGAAGTCGACGCGGTCGCCGAGCCACAGTTCGCGCATCAACCGCACCGACTCGCGCAGCCGCGCGTAGCGCTCCTTGAACTCCGGCCACTCGCCCTCGTATCCGGTGGCGATCTCGTTGAGAGCCTCGCCGGTGCCGACACCGAGGAAGATGCGGTTCGGGTACAGGCAGCCCATCGTGGCGAAGGCCTGGGCGATGACGGCGGGGTTGTACCGGAAGGTCGGCGTCAGCACCGACGTGCCCAGGACGAGCCGTTCGGTGCGTTCGCCGACGGCGGTCATCCAGGCCAGCGAAAACGGCGCATGCCCGCCCTTGTGCCGCCACGGCTGGAAGTGATCACTGACGGTGGCGCTGTCCATGCCGTGCGCTTCGGCGGCGACAGCCAGTTCGACGAGCTCGCGCGGAGCGAATTGTTCAGCGGAGGCTTTGTATCCAAGTTTGAGTTCGGCCACGGGTTATTTCTACTCCTACACTCGGGGGACATGGGACCGGCACCGAACCTTGTTCAGGTCACCGACACCGTGTACCTCGCCCAGGGTCCGGCCGTTAACTGGACGGTGGTTGTCGACGGGACCGGCGTCATGTTGATCGACGCCGGCTATCCCGGCGACAGGGAGGCCGTGCTGGCCTCGCTGCGGCAGCTGGGCTACGGCGCGGGCGATGTTCGCGCCATCCTGCTGACGCACGCGCACATCGACCACCTGGGCTCGGCGATCTGGTTCGCGAGCGAGCACGGCACGCCCGTGTACTGCCACGCCGACGAAGTGGGCCACGCCAAGCGGGAGTACCTGGAACAGGTGTCGATTCTCGATGTCGCCCTGCGCATTTGGCGGCCGCGGTGGGCGGTCTGGGGCGTCCACGTGGTCCGCAGTGGCGGCCTGATCCGCGACGGCATCCCGACCACGCAGCCGCTGACCGCCGAGACGGCCGCCGGCCTGCCCGGTCACCCGATGGCCATTGCCACGCCCGGGCACACCAGCGGGCATTGCTCGTACGTCGTCGACGGGGTGCTGGCCAGCGGCGACGCGCTGATCACCGGCCATCCTTTGCTGCGGCACAGCGGGCCGCAGCTGCTACCGGCGGTGTTCAGCCACAGCCAACAGAATTGCCTGCGCAGCCTGAGCGCGCTCGCGCTGCTGGACGTCGAGACGCTGCTGCCCGGTCACGGCGATGTGTGGCGCGGCCCCGTCCGGGAGGCGACCGATCGGGCACTCGCGCTGGCGCAATGAAAGGAGGGGCATGTCAAGCAACGAAAGTTTTCAGCAATCCGCCGAACGGATCTACCACGACTGGGACGAAGCGCTCAGCAACGACGACGTGGAGGCGCTACTCGCGCTCTACGCCCCCGACGCGGTCTTGGAGAGCCCGGCGGTGCCGTTGACGATGGGCACCGAGACCGGGGTGTGCCGCGGGCACGACGAGTTGCGGCCGCTGCTCGAACGGGTCGCGGCGCGAAAGCCGCCGTTGCGCACCTACTACCGGACCGGCTATCTCACCGACGGCAGCCGGACGATGATCTTCGAGTACCCGCGCGCTACACCCGACGGCGAGCAGATGGATTTCGTCGAGGTCATGGAGATCGCCGACGGCCTGATCCAGCGCCACTGCGTCTACTGGGGCTGGCGCGGCGTCAAGGTCATCCAGGACGACGCGTATCACAAGTGAGCCCAAGGTGATCGCGTAGCGTTTCGCCGCTGTACTCGGTGCGAAACGCGCCGCGCTCCTGCAGGAGCGGGACCACGCGATCGACGAACTCGTCCAAACCATGGGGTGTCAGGTGGGGCACCAGGATGAACCCGTCGCAAGCGTCGGCCTGGATGTAAAGGTCGATCTCGTCGGCGATTCGGGCGGGGGTGCCGACGAACTGCTGCCGGCTGGTGACGGCGATGACGAGCTCGCGGATCGACAGGTTGTCGGCTGCAGCGCGCTCGCGGTAGCGGCGGGCCACCGCGACCGGGTCACCGTGGCGCACCCGCCCCTGGGTGATGTCGCTGTCGACGACCGGATCGAAATCGGGTAGCGGCCCGTCCGGGTCGTGGTCGGAGAGCTCGCGGCCCCACACCTGCTCGAGCATCGCGATCGCCGTCGCGCCGCTGACCTGCTGATAGCGGATGTGGCGGGCCTTCTCCTCCGCCTCGGCGTCGGTGTCACCGATGACGAAGGTCGCCGCCGGAAAAACCTTGAGCCGGTTGGGGTCTCGGCCGTAGGACGTGGCCCGGCCCTTGACGTCGGCGTAGTAGCGCTGCCCGTTTTCCAGCGACGAATGCAGGGTGAACAGGGCATCGGCGTGCCGGGCGCCGAACGCGCGCCCGTCGTCGGAGTCGCCGGCCTGCAGCAGGATCGGATGGCCCTGCGGTCCGGCGGGCAGCGCCGCGAAGCCGCGCACCTCGAACTGCGGGCCGAAGTGTTCGACGCTGTGGATCCGGTCCGGTTCGACGTAGACCCCGGCTTGCACGTCGGCCAGCACGGCATCGGCGTCCCAGCTGTCCCAGAACTGGCGGGCGACGGTAAGAAACTCCTCGGCGCGCACGTAGCGGTCGGCGTGCTCGAGAAATCCGCCGCGCCGGAAGTTGGCGCCGGTGAAGGCGTCCGACGACGTGACGATGTTCCATCCGGCGCGGCCGCCGGACAGGTGATCGAGGGTCGCGAATTGCCTTGCCACTTCGAATGGTTCGTTGAAGGTGGTGTTGATCGTGCCGGTCAGCCCGATCCGGTCGGTGACGCCCGCCAGGGCCGCGAGCACGGTGAAGGTGTCCGGCCGGCCCACCACATCCAGGTCGTAGATGCGGCCGCGGTGCTCACGCAGCCGCAGCCCCTCGGCCAGGAAGAAGAAGTCGAACAGTCCGCGCTCGGCGGTGCGGGCCAGGTGCACGAACGAGTCGAAATCGATCTGGCTGCCCGCGTTGGGATCGGTCCACACGGTGGTGTTGTTGACCCCGGGGAAGTGGGCGGCTAAGTGAATGGGCTTGCGCTGCTTGCCCTCCCGAACGCTCATTCGGCCAGTCCCCATCGTTTGGCGATGAGCTCGTGCGAGCGCAGGCGGTCGGTGTGGCGGTGGGTCACCGAGGTGATGACGAGTTCGTCGGCGTCGGTGGCCCGCTGCAGGGTGTGCAGGCGCTCGGCGACTTCGTCCGGCTTGCCCACGAATTGGGTTGCTATCCGGTCTTTTACCACGGCCAGCTGTTCGTCGGTCAGCGGCGGGCAGTGGTCGGGGTCGGGATACGGGATGGCGCCGCCCCCGGCCCGGATCGAGTAGACCCACTGGCCATAGCTGGACGCCAGGTGTGTGGCGGTGGCGCTGTCGTCGGCCACCACGATGTCGGCCGACACCACGACGTAGGGCCGCGCCAATGCCGCCGACGGCACGAAGGCGTCCCGGTAGGCGTCGATCGCGTCCAGCGCGGTGGCGGGGGTGATGTGATAGCTGGCGACGAACGGAAGGCCCAGCGCGCCGGCCACCTTGGCGCTGCGCCCCTTGCTGCTTCCGAAGATCCACGGCGTGAGCGCCGCGCCCTCGCCGGGCACCGCATGCAGGTCGAAGCCGTCGACTTCGTAGGTGCCCGCGAGCATGGCGATGATGTCGCCGAGTTGATCTTCGAAGTCGGGCGCGACCGCTTCGGGCTGCTGCAGGACGGACATGGTCGCCTTCACCCGGCCGCTGCCCAGCAACCCCCTCAGGTCGAACGGCGGCGGGATCACCACCCCGTCGACCTCGCGCCATTCGCGCGTCGGTTCCGGCCTCGGGGGTCGCGGCCCTTTCGGCTTCGATATTCGTCGCTGGGCCGAGCGGCCCAAGCCGAGGTCGATGCGGCCCGGATAGAAGGCGTCCAGCATGCCGAAGCTCTCGACCACGGCGGCGGCCGTGGTATGGCTGAGCTGCACCGCGCCCGATCCGACGCGAATCGTGTTGGTAGCGGCCGCGATTTGTCCGATCAACACGGCCGGTGCGGCACTGGCGACCGCGACGAAATGATGCTCGGCGATCCAGAAGCGGCGGAAACCCCACTCCTCGGCGCGCTGGGCCAGCTCGATGGTATTGCGCAACGCCGTCGCGACGTCCCCGCCTTCGCTGACTGGAGCGAGGTCCAGGATCGAGATCGGCACCCCGTTCATCGGTTGACCGCCGTGTACCGGTTGACGGCGACCGGCAGGCCGAGGCGCGCGCGCAGCGTTTCGCCGTCCCGATAGCCGTCGCGGAACCGTCCGGCCCGCTGCAGCAGCGGCACCACCTCGTCGACGATCGCCGGAAGGTCGGTGGCGTTGACGGCCGGCCGCAGCCGCGCACCGTCGATGCCCAGCCGTTGCCATTCCACCAGCAGGTCCACCAATTCCATTGCGCTGCCGGCGAAGACGAGCGCATCGGACCGGAAGTCCCCGTTGCCGTCGAACGACACGACCACGTCGGCGAACACCTTCAGCTCGGTGCCGCCCGCCGCGCGCACCTCGCCGAGAATGCCGCGGACCGACGTCTCGTCGGTGGGCGTGACGAAGACAAGATCTGCGGTGGCTGAGGCGAATTCGTACACGGGGCCGGCGTGCGCCAACGCGGCCACCACCGGCTGACCCTGCGGCGGGCGCGGCGTGATCGAGGGCCCCTTGACGGAGAAGTACTTGCCGGCGAAGTCGATGTAGTGCAGCTTGTCCGTGTCGACGTAGCGCCCGGTGGCCACGTCCCGGATGATCGCGTCGTCCTCCCAGCTGTCCCACAATCGCCGCACCACGTCGACGTACTCGGTGGCCTCGTCGAAGAGCGGAATTTGGGACGCGTCGCGCCGGCCGAACAGCGCGGCCTCGTGTGTGGTGACGCTCACCCGCGGTTGCCAACCCGCCCGGCCGCGCGAGACAAAGTCAAGGGTGGCAATGGCTTTGGAGATGTGAAACGGCTCGGTGTGGGTCACCGTGGCGACCGGGATCAGCCCGATGTGGCGCGTCGCCGGCGCGATGCGGGCCGCGATCAACACGGCGTCGCCGCGGCCGGTCAGGCGATCGGGATGAATGCGCTCGCCCCGGCCGATTTGCGGCATCAACGTGTCATCGATGGTGAGGAAGTCGAGCAACCCGCGCTCGGCGGTGGCCGCCAGGTGAGACCAGTAGTCGCCGCTGAGCACCGATGGGGTTTCTGGGTCGGACGCCAGCGTGGAACGCCAGGCCTGCGGGTGCCAGCCGTACCCGTCCAGTGCGACGGCCAGATGCAACGGAACGGTCATGCGGGTCCCCCCGCGAGGATCTTCTCGAACGCGATGGGATGAAACGGTCCCCAGGACGGCATCGGCTCGGCCGGCACCCGGGTGTACCCGGTCGCGTCGTACAGCGCCTCGGCCTCGGGCTGGCGATTGCCGGTGATCAGGTACAGCCGCCGGTAGCCGCGCGTCGCCGTCTCCGCCTCCAGCGCCGCCAGCAACGCCTTCGCGTACCCGCAGCGCCGATGCGCGCGGTCGGTCCAGATCCGCTTGAGTTCGGCCGTCTCGTCGTCGAAACGCCGGAACGCGCCGCCCGTCACCGGCACGCCTTCCAGCACGCCGATCAGCAGGCCGCCGTCCGGCGCGGCCAGCTCCTCGGCCGGCACCGGCAGCCAGGCCAGGTGCGCGCTCGGCGTACCGCCGTATCGCTGCGCGTATTCGACGGCCAGCTCGGCCAGCAGCGGCTGCGCCAGGGGGTCATCCTGGGCGGCGGCTACGAACCGAAGCTGAGAACTGGGCATCACCTAACTGTCTAACGCCTGCTACGTGGATGCATTCCGGCCAGGGCTCAACCGCGCGGCCGGGACCGGGTGGCGGTGACGTACCGCGGGGTGATCGCCTCGTCTTCCGGGCTGCCGCGCCACCGGCCGGCCATTCCGATCGGGGCGAATAAATCCGCGACCTTCCGCTCGACCGTTTCCCAGCCGCGGGCCGCCAGATGCTGGGGAACATAGCGGTATTCGCCTGAATAGGTCAGCCCGGCCAGATCGACGTCCAGCCCCTCCTGGCGCCAGATATCCATAAACGCCCGCCCCTCCTCCAACTGCGTGGGGGTCCACGTGGGCATGTGATCGGCGGCGAGCCGGCTACCGGTAGCGCTGGCCGCCGTGAGTGTTTCGAGTAACCGATTCTGTGCGTCGGGCGCCAGGTACCCAACCAACAGCCCCTCGGCAACCCATACCGTGCGTTGGGAGGCGTCAAAACCCACACGCCGCAGCCCGTCCAGCCAATCCTCACGAAGATCGATGCCGATCGCGCGGCGGTTCGCGGTCAGTTCGGCGCCCAGCCCGCGTAGCACGTCTGTCGTGAAATCCACGATTTCCGGCTGATCGATTTCATACACCGTGGTCCCCGATGGCCACCACAGCCGATACGGCCGGGTGTCCATCCCGCACCCCAGGTTCACCACTTGTCGTATGCCGGCCTTCCCGGCCTCGGCGAGGTATTCGTCCACGAATCGCGTGTGTGCCGCAAGGACATCGATGAGCCCGGTAACTACGGGCGATCTGCCGGCGTCATCGGCGTACCGCTGGTCCTCGATCAACCTGGTGAAGTAATCCACGCCCGCGGCACGAACCAGGTGCTCGGCGAACGGGTCGTTGATGAGCCCCTTGTTGGTGCCCACCGCCCTCGCGACGGCGCCGAACGTCGCGGTCATTCCGACGCCGGTGGCCGGATTCCAGGTGTCGTCGTCGGTCCGTGTCATCGTCGGTTTACGCCGTGCCGCGCGGTCAGCCCGGCGGCGGCTCGCCAACCGAGCAGCAGGACCGCGGTGACCGAGGCCGCGACCAGTACGAAACTCGCCGCCACCCCGGCCGAGCTGGCCTTGCGCAGCAGCATGCCCACCGCCACTGTGCACAGCCACACGACCACCCCGGTGGGAACCACGGCCGTCGGGCGCTGCCAAGCCCGGGACACCAGCCACCCGATGACGGTTCCGGTGAGAAACGGCCATGCCGTCGTCGCGACACCCCCGATGGTGAGCCCTTCGGCGTGGCTGCGGCGTCCGAGGGCGCAGAACACCAGCACAGCGACGACGTCCACGAGCAGGTACGCCATCCTCCGCATGCCGCGAGACTACCGGGTGGCAGGCTGGCCATATGAGCGCCGATTCACCCCCCGCCTTCGACCGATACGACCCGCTCGGCCTCGACGCATCCCTGTCGAGCGACGAGATCGCGGTGCGCGACACCACCAGGAAGTTCTGCGCCGAACACGTCCTGCCCTATGTGGCGGAGTGGTTCGAGATCGGCGACCTGCCGGTCCGCGAGCTCGCCAAGCAGTTCGGCCAGCTCGGGCTGCTCGGCATGCACCTGCACGGCTACGGCTGCGGCGGGGCGTCGGCCGTGCACTACGGCCTGGCCTGTACCGAGCTGGAGGCCGCCGACTCCGGCATTCGGTCGATGGTCTCGGTGCAGGGATCGCTGGCGATGTTCGCGATCTGGAACTTCGGCTCGGAGGAACAGAAGCAGCAGTGGCTGCCCGGCATGGCCGCGGGCGAGCTCCTCGGCTGCTTCGGGTTGACCGAACCCGATGTCGGGTCCGACCCCGCGGCGATGAAAACCACTGCGCGGCGCGATGGTTCGGACTGGGTGGTCAACGGTCGCAAGCTGTGGATCACCAACGGCTCGGTCGCCGACGTCGCCGTCGTGTGGGCCAATACCGACGACGGGATCCGCGGGTTCATCGTCCCCACCAAGACGCCCGGATTCGCCGCGAACACGATTCACCACAAGCTGTCGCTGCGGGCATCGATCACCAGCGAACTGGTGCTCGACGACGTGCGGCTGCCCGCCGACGCGCTGCTGCCCGAGGCAAAGGGGCTGCGGGGGCCGCTTTCCTGCCTGTCCGAGGCGCGCTACGGGATCATCTGGGGCTCGATGGGTGCGGCCCGGGCGGCCTGGCAATCCGCGCTGGATTACGCCACGCAGCGCACCCAATTCGGCCGTCCGATCGCCGGATTCCAGTTGACCCAGGCGAAACTCGTCGACATGGCGGTCGAACTGCACAAGGGCCAGCTGCTGTCGCTGCACCTCGGCCGCCTCAAGGACAGCGTCGGGCTGCGCCCGGAGCAGGTCAGCTTCGGCAAGCTCAACAACACCCGTGAGGCGCTCAAAATCTGCCGGGATGCGCGAACGATATTGGGCGGCAACGGGATATCGCTGGAGTATCCCGTGATACGGCACATGGTCAACCTGGAGTCGGTCCTGACGTACGAGGGCACCCCCGAGATGCACCAACTGGTGCTCGGCCAGGCGTTCACCGGCAGCGACGCCTTCCGCTGATGGCGGCCGGCCGGTAGCCTCGGAAACTATGGCGCTTCGCATTGGCGCGGCTATCGCGGCGGGTGTGCTGTCGCTGAGCGCCGCGGCCGGAACACCCACGGCGACCGCCGATGTCACGCTGCCGGCGATGACGTCCGGCGGGGGCGGAGCGATCATCGGCGGCGGCAACAACGCCGGTATCGCGCAGCAGTTGACGAGCCTGGGGAATCCGAATGTCCAAGAGGTGGACGGCTCGGACGCGGCCCAGTTCATCACGGCGGCCGCGGCGGTGAGCAACGCACAGCTCGCCGCACCCTTCGGGCTGTTGCGCCGGGCGCTTGCCTGCCAGACCAACAACGCCGGATTCGGGGCGCGCGCCTACCGACGCAACGACGGCCTGTGGGGAGGGGCGATGCTCGTCGCCGCGAAGAGCACCGCCGGCAACGTCGACGCCCTTGCGAGTTGCGCCAAAACGAATTGGCGCAGGCCGACGACCGGCAACCAGACGTCGATGTGCGACAACGGCTGGACCACGCCGAACTCCTTCGAAAGTCGGGGCGGAGAAGCCTATTACATCTTGCTCGCCGGTACGGCGAACGACTTCTGCAATCAGCTCAACGGCAAGTACAAGACGAACGCGGGCCCCTGGCCCTTCTAAGTCGTTGGCTAGTCGGGCTTCAGGTGTCGCCACCAGCAGGACAGGTACAGCAGCATCGAGCCGACCAACGCGACGATGACCCAAAGCACGACCGAGACATCGATCCAGGACCCCAGCGGCGGTGAGTCCGGAAGGGCATTGCGCAGCGGTATCACCGCAAAAAGCATTGCGGCTCACCAGGTTGTCATCGGCGGTTGGAAATGTCGCCGGTCACGCGCCGTCTGGGCCGCGACCCAGACACCTACTTTCGAAGTTGACCGTCACCGCGGTTCCTCCGGCAGCGGGCTGACCTTGAGTAAGTTCAATGGGACAGCCACAACCGGACCTCGCGTAGAGCGTCATCGTGGTGATATAGGCCGCAACGAACAGTGTAAGGGCGCGATGGGTCTGTTCGGCGCAGTACCCCTACGCCACAAGCGCTTTCGGTATCCGCGCTAAAAGGGCGGTGGGTCGGCCGCCATTCGGGCTTCGTTGATGCCGCGTTCCCAACCGATGCGGGCGGCGCGGTCGGCGGCGCGAGTTCGTCGTCGCAGCGGCATCATGATTCCGCGGTTGTGTTGCGGCGCCGGCATGCCGGCCGGCAGGGTCAGCGTCCCGGTCGGGACGGCTAGCGCCGGAAAGAGCACAGCGCCAAACGGTTTCGTGGTGTACGTGCGACCGGAAGGAGACGTCCACACCACGGTTCCGTCCGGCAACTGAAGATCGCGCCACTCGCTGTAGAAGGTCTTGAGCAGATGGTGGTGGCGGCACAGAAGTTTGAGGTTCGACGGGTGGGTGGGACCGAGCGGAAACGGCACGGTGTGGTCGATATCGCAGACCTCAGCCGGCGCGTCGCAACCGGGGAATCGGCATGTCAGATCGCGAAAACGGACGAATTCGGCCAACGCCGCAGAGGGTCGGTAACCGGCTTCGGACTTCGGCTGCGCAATCGGCAGCGATTTGATCTTGGCGGAAGGAGCCAGATCGCGCAGCAGCGGCGCCGGCACAGCGCCGAACCCTGGCAGGTACGCCGGAGTTTGCGAGTCGCCATTGACCGCCGCCTCTTCGGCTAGCACATGAATGACAACATGGGTGTTCGGATCCCGTTGCGCGGCCGTGCAATCCACCGCACCGCAGTGGCAGCGCAGCCCCTCCAGCCCGGCGGCCAGCGCACCGAGCGCGTCGGCGCGCCGCTGCTTTTTGGTCCGCGGGTCGTCCCGGCAGACGGTATCGGCCAGCTCGTCGAGGGCGCGATCCAACGCGGCCCCGTCGGTGGAGTGCAGCTGCGCATAGAACCCGGCGAGCCCGGGAGCCGCGGGCAGAAACTCGACATAGCGATCGTCGCTGCGCTGTCGGGGCACCCGCAGACCGGCCGGGTCGAAGCGGGCCACCCACATATCGACACGTTCGACCAACTTGCGCTCCGAAAATTGCATCCACCGTCGGGCATGCTGAGCCAATGCGGCGTCCAGCCCTGCGATCACCTCGGCATCCTCGATCAATTCGGTGCGAGACACGACCGTTGTGATCAACCGCAAATCGACATCTCCGCGCGCGAACACCTCTGCAACCCGGGGCAGGCGCTCCCGCAACGCAATCGCGTAGCGCAGCCGACCCGCAGCCCGGCCACGGCTGATACGCATCGCCGCGGCCACCTCGGCCACCACGTTGTCGTGTCCGTCGACGGCCCAGTTGAACCGGTCGGCATCGTCGGCCGGGGCCCGGCGCGCGTACAGCTCGCCGATCGCCGCCAACTCACGCGCGCACTCGGCGTTCTGCGCGCGTGCCGCGGCGGTGATGGCATCCACCACGGCGCCGTCGTCCATTTCTTCGAACATGTGTTCGATTATAGAAGGTGCTTCCGACAACACACAGCCCGACGAATCGCACGTGGTGCTTCCTACCTTCGATCGCCATCAGAATGACGACGAGCGCCTCAGGAAGTTTGCCAGTGGAGATGCGACCTGTGCCGAGGCGACACGGGATCGCTATCGGGCCTCGGGCCGCCGCAGTGTAGTCGGGCCGCGGAATGGCCCGGCAGCCGATATGGGTTCGGGCGATGGAGGGTTTGCGGCATCTGGAGTTTGACGCGGTTGGGGAGTGTTGACGAACTGGCCTCCGTCGATCCGGGCGGGTCGCATACTGATGCCTGAGATGTGTTTTGGCTGCCGCGTGGCGTAGGCGGCGGGGGGTGTGGTGCCAGAGTCGATGGTTGGTGGTAGCGCCGCGGGTTGGCCGGGACGGGCCGGGTCGCGGTTTGGGCATTATCTGCTGCGCCGGCTGTTGGGCCGGGGCGGGTTCGGGGAAGTGTATGAGGCCGAAGACACCGTGATGGATCGGATGGTGGCGTTGAAGCTGATGGCGCCTGCTTACTCGGGTAACTCGGTGTTTCGGCAGCGGTTGTACCGCGAGGCACGCACCGCCGGGCGCCTGCATGAGCCGCACGTGGTGCCCATCCACCACTGCGGGGAGATCGACGGACAGCTGTTCATCGATATGCGTTTGATCGAGGGCACCGACCTGCAGGCCGTGCTGGCGGCTGATGGGCCGCTGCAGCCGGCGCGGGCCGTGGCGATTGTGCGCCAGATCGCCTCCGCGCTGGATGCCGCGCACGGCGCGCAGGTGATCCACCGTGACATCAAACCGGCCAACATTCTGCTAACTGGTGAGGATTTCGCCTGCCTGGTCGATTTCGGTTTGGCGAATGCGGCCACCGACGCCAAGTTGACCAGCTCGGGCACCACGATCGGAACGTTTGCCTACATGGCTCCCGAGCGGCTGGGTAACACCGAAGTGGATCACCGCGCCGATGTGTACGCGCTGACGTGTGTGCTCTATGAGTGTTTGACTGGCTTCCCGCCATATGCCAGCGGGGACCTGCCGGCGCTGATCACCGCGCACCTCAGCGCGCCGATCCCGCGCCCCAGCGAGGCACGACCGCAGGTCCCGGCTGGGTTTGATGACGTGATTGCGCGTGGCATGGCCAAGAACCCGCAGGATCGCTATGCCAGCGCTGGTGAGCTCGCCCGCGCCGCCCACCACGCATTGACCGCAGTGGGCCAAGACCACGCCGACACCATCCTGGCCAGCACCGAGGCCGCGGCCGCCGGTGAACCCACCCAGGCCGCCCGCCCAGTCAAGCCTCCCGCCCGGCGCAAAAACCGTGTCGCCACCGCCGCAGGGGTTGTCGGGGTGGTTGTCGCGCTCCTCATCATCGGCGCGATGGCCTTGCTGGTGCACGACAACGCGGGGCCGCCCCCGACGACCACGACCCCCGCCACCACTACGACCAGCATGACCACCCCGACCACCGCGCCTCCGGTCGCCGCTGAGGCGCTGCAGGGGTTGTGGCTCAGCCCCGAACAAATCAACAGCGCGGTGGGCTCCACCAAGATGACGGTCGCGGCAACCTCCGCCGCGATGAACGACGCCAGCGCCCAAGTGGCCGACAAGGCCTGCCTACCCGCGCAGGGCCCGGCGCAAGCCACGGTTTACGAGGGCAGCGGGTGGAGCACCGTGCGCGAACAGGGCCTACACGAACCGGGCAATTTCAGTCATTTCGTCCTTCAGGCTCTGGTGTTGTTTCCTTCCGCGCACGACGCGGATGCGTTCTTCGCCTCCTCCGCCCAACGATGGCCGGCGTGCTCAGACCGTCGATACACGGTGACCCAGCCAGGCGTACCCGATACGGAATGGACTGTGGGGCCGGTATCTAGCAGCAACGGCACCCTGAGCGTCACCAAGACCGGCAGGGCCGCCGGGGCGACGGTGACCTGTCAGCGGGCGCTGACCGTGGCCAACAACGTCGCCGTCGACGTCGGCGTGTGTAGCAACAACCTGTCTGACGCTCAGTCCAACTCCGCGGTGAACGTCGCTCGTCAAATCGCCGCCAAAGTTGCCGCTTAGCAGCAACCGGGCGCACAACGTTTGCGCGCCATGTCGGTGGCCAGCGCGCAAACGGAGTGAGCTGGGACCAGGCACCCGACGGAGGTTCGAACGTCGCATTTCACCAACGGTTTTCAGCGCCAGAAGCCGCCAATGCCTCAACGCCGCCTAACAAACAACCCTCGACATCAATATTGATCGCAGGTCACGTTCGTCACGTCATAGGGTGGGTATGCGCTGCGAAGGCGAAAGGGGTAGCTATGTCACGCCATCGCGTGGTCATCATCGGAAGCGGATTCGGCGGCCTGACCGCGGCCAAGGCGCTCAAACGGGCCGACGTGGACATCACGCTGATCTCCAAAACGACCACGCACCTGTTCCAGCCGCTGCTGTATCAGGTGGCGACGGGGATCCTGTCCGAAGGCGACATCGCCCCGACGACCCGGCTGATCCTCCGCAAGCAACAGAACGTCCGCGTGCTGTTGGGTGAGGTCAACGCCATCGACCTCAACGCGCAGACCGTCACGTCGAAGTTGATCGACATGGAGACCGTGACCCCGTACGACAGCCTCATCGTCGCTGCGGGCGCGCAGACCTCGTACTTCGGCAACGACCAGTTCGCCACCTTCTCGCCCGGCATGAAGACCATCGACGACGCCCTGGAGCTGCGCGGCCGCATCCTGGGCGCGTTCGAGGCGGCCGAGGTCGCCACCGACCCGGCCGAGCGGGAGCGGCGCCTGACCTTCGTGGTCGTCGGCGCCGGGCCGACGGGCGTCGAGGTGGCCGGACAGATCGTCGAACTCGCCGAGCGCACGCTGGCCGGGGCTTTTCGCACCATCAAACCCAGCGATTGCCGGGTGATCCTGCTCGACGCCGCCCCGGCGGTGCTCCCGCCGATGGGAAAGAAGCTGGGCCTCAAGGCGCAACGCCGGCTGGAGAAGATGGATGTCGAGATCCAGCTCAACGCGATGGTGAGCGCCGTCGACTACAAGGGCATCACCATCCGGGACAAGGACGGCGGCGAACGGCGCATCGAATGCGCCTGCAAGGTATGGGCGGCCGGAGTGCAGGCCAGCCCGCTGGGCAAGATGATCGCCGACCAGTCCGACGGAACCGAAGTCGACCGCGCCGGGCGGGTGATCGTGGAACCCGATCTCACCGTCAAGGGGCACCCGAACGTCTTCGTCATCGGCGATCTGATGTCGATGCAGGGCGTGCCCGGGATGGCGCAGGGCGCGATCCAGGGCGCGCACTACGCCACCACGGTGATCAAACACGGACTCAAGGGGCAGGACGACCCGCCAAACCGCAAACCGTTCAAGTACTTCGACAAGGGCAGCATGGCGACGGTGTCGCGATTCAGCGCCGTGGCGCAGGTCGGCAAGCTGGAGTTCGGCGGCTTCATCGCGTGGCTGGCCTGGTTGGTGCTGCACCTGTATTACCTGATCGGCCACCGCAACCGCATCGCGGCCATGTTCGCCTGGGGCATCTCCTTCCTGGGGCGCACCCGCGGTCAGATGGCCATCACCAGCCAGATGGTCTACGCCAGGGTGGTGACGAACTGGATGCAGGCACACGCGGAGGAAGGGGCGCTGGCCGCGGCCGAGCGCGCCGATGCCGCCGAAAGGCAAGCGGGCTAGCTCAGCGCCCGGTCGATGTCCGCGATCAGGTCGTCGGCGCCTTCCAGCCCGACCGAGATGCGGACCACGTTGTCGCCCAGCCCGATCGCGGCGCGGCCCTCGGGACCCATCGCCCGGTGCGTCGTCGTCGCCGGGTGGGTGACAAGCGATTTGGCGTCGCCCAGGTTGTTGGAGATGTTGATCAGCTGCAGCTTGTCCAGCACGTCGAAGGCCCGTTGCTTGGCCGCGCTTTCCGCACAGTCGAGCGCGAACGTGACCACGGTGCCGCCTCCGGTCATCTGACGTTTGGCCAGATCGTACTGAGGGTGTGACGTCAGATAGGGATAGCGCACCCAGCTCACCGCCGGATGAGACTCCAGGAATTCCGCGATCCGCTGCGCCGACGAATTGGCATGTTCGACGCGAATCGCCAGCGTCTCAAGGCCTTTCAGCAATACCCAGGCGTTGAAGGCGCTCATTGCCGGACCGGTGTGGCGCATCAGCTTCTGCACCGGACCGTCGATGTACTCCTTTTCGCCAAGGATGGCGCCACCCAGCACCCGGCCCTGACCGTCGATGTGCTTGGTGCCCGAGTACACCACCACGTCGACTCCCAGCGGAATGCCCTGCTGTAGCAGCGGCGTGGCAAACACGTTGTCCAGCACCACCTTTGCCCCGGCGGCGTGGGCCAGTTCGGTGACGGCGGCAATGTCGACCAGCGACTGCATCGGATTCGACGGCGTCTCGAAGAACACCGCCGCGGTGGGCACCGACAGCGCCCGCTCCCACTGCGCGAGGTCGTCGCCGTCGACGAACACCGTCTCTACGCCCCAACGCGGCAGGATCTCGTTGCACACCACGAAGCACGACCCGAACAGGCTGCGGGAGGCGACCAATCGGTCCCCGGCGGCCAGCAGCGCGCCCAGCGAGGTGAACACGGCGGCCATGCCGCTCGCGGTGGCGAATGCCGCGGGCGCCCCTTCGATCAGCCGCAACCGTTCCTCGAACATGGACACGGTGGGGTTGCCGTATCGGGAGTACACGAAGCGGTCGATTTCGCCGGTGAACGACTTCTCCGCGTCGGCGGCCGACTCGTAGACGTAGCCGGACGTCAAATACATTGCCTCGGCGGTTTCGTCGAATCCGGACCGCAGGATCCCGCCGCGTACCCCGGTGGTGGCCTGGCTGACTCCGTCCGGCAGCGGCTGGGGAATGCGGACCGACGGAACGTCGGTCATAACTGCTTCCAGGGCAATCCTATTGCCCGCCAACCTGTTTCGCCACGATGGCCGTGAGCGTTGAGATGACCTTCAAAGCCGTCCAGCACGTTGTAGGCCGGGGTGATGCCGACCTCGGTCGCGACCTCGGCGGCTCCGATGGAGCGGTTGCCCGAGCGACACAGGAATACCACCGGCCGCTCTTCGCCGTCCGCTGCGGGCGGGATGTGGTTCCGCAGTTCGGCCGCGAAGTTCTCGTTGCGCGTCCCGTCGGTCGTATTCCACTCGATGTACACCACGTCCCGGCCGAGGCTGGACAGGTCGGGCACACCGACGAACCGCCATTCGGCATCGGTGCGTACGTCGACCAGCACCGCCTGGGGGTTGTCGCTGAGCATCTTCCATGCCTCGAGCGGCGTGATATCTCCTGCGTAGCTCACCCGCGTGAGTCTCGCATATTCACCGCCGTCGCCACCTGTCGGGCGCGGTCCCGCGCGACGGCCACGGCCGGCGCTGTGGCGAGCGCCACACCGAGTTGGCGCGCCGCACCCGCGGGTGGGCCGAACACCAGGAGATCGCCTTCCGGAACCGCGAGCGCGCCGCTGAGCGCGTCGGCGCCGGGAAACCCGCCCCCGTCGGTCCGCGGGATCGGGTGGGCGGCACCCGGCGAAATCATGATCGTGTCCACCGGCAGACCGAGAATGGCGCGTGCCTGCAGATCGAACACCGAAAGCCGCTGGGTGCGCAGGGTTACCCAGGCGCTCTGCCGCGGGTATGTGGTGACGTCGTTGAAGTACACCTCGTCGCCGTTGATCATCAATTCGACGCCGAAGACCCCGCGCCCACCGAGCGCCTTGACGATGCGCGCGGCGACGGATCTGGCGGCGTCCATAGCGGCGCCGCTCATTTCTTGGGGTTGCCAGGATTCCAGCAGGCCGGCCTCGGCGCGGCGATGACCGATGGGCGGGCAGAACTCGATCACCGGCCCGCGCGCGCCTTCGCTGCGCACCGCGAACAGGGTGACGTCGAATTCGATCTCGACCACCGCCTCGGCCAGCACCCGCGGTTGTGCATGACCGCCCGCGGCGCGCCGCCAGGCGGGCCCGATGTCGTCGGGTCCGTCGACCATCGATCGTCCCGGGCCCGCCGGCCCCCTGACGGGTTTGACCAGCAGCGGATACCCCGCGTGCGCGGCCACCGCCTCGAGCTCGCCGACCGATCCGGCGAACCAGAACGGCGCCGTGGGCAGGCCCAGCTGGTCGGCGGCCAGCCGGCGCAGGCCCTCACGGTCGGCGGTGAGCCGCACGGCGCGGGCGCTGGGCACCGCTTCGGCGAGCTCGTTGTGGGTCCCGGTGGCCAGGGCGTCGAGGGCATCGACGGAGACCGCCTCGGCGGCGGTCACCACGAAGTCGGGTTGCAGCCGCAGGAAGGCCGCCGACAGCTCGTCGGAGTCGGTCATGGCGATGACGACCGATTGGTCGGCGACCCGGTGCGCGGGTGCACCCGCATAACCGTCGACCGCGATCACCTCGGCGCCCAGCCGCCGCAAGGCGATCGTCAGCTCCCGGCCGAGCTCGTCGGAACCCAGCAGCATCACGCGGGGCCGCACGTCGCCGTCCGCGCCGGCGCGCGATTCGCCAGTCTGCGGGGCCACCACGATCGCCGACGTTTTGTCGTCGTCGGCGGGTCCGTGGGTCAAGCCGTCAGTCACTGCACAAGGATAGGTCGGCGGCGCAAAAGCGCTGCTCAGGGCTGGCCCGGCAGCAACCGCACCATCAGGCCGGTGCCTTCGGCCAACACCGCGTCATCGCCGTCGACCAATTCGGCGGACACGAACGCCTTGCGTCCCTCGGTTCTGGTGACGCGCCCGCGCACCACCAACGGCGTATCGATCGGGGTGATTTTGCGGTAGTCGACGTGCAGGAAGGCCGTCCGGCTGATCGGCCGTCCCGCGGCGTGCGAAATCATCCCGAACATGTGGTCAAACAGCAGCGGCAGCACACCGCCGTGCACCGCGTGGTTGCCGCCGACGTGGAACCTGGTGAAATAGCCCGTCATTTCGACGCCGTCGGGCGCATACCGCGTCAACGTCCACGGCGGCAGCAGCAGGCTGCCCATGCCGGGCAGGTCGGGCGTGCGCCCGGCCGGCGCCTTGCCTTCGTCGGCTTCGAACGGGCCCAGCAGCTCCACCAGCGCCGCGGCCCGATCGGCCGCGTCGTCCCAGACACCGTCACCGGGGTCGGCGGACACGGCAAGGTCCTGCAGCCGGCGCATGGACTCCACGAAGCGGCCGAATCCGGCGCCGGGGCTGGCCGGGCCGTATTCCGGAAAGCCACCGTGATGCTCGTATTCGGGGTCGAGTTCTTTGGGGTCCGCGTCCGTCACGGGCGGGCCGCCAGGATGTCGCGGCGCACGATCGTCTGGTCGCGTCCGGGACCGACGCCGATACACGAAACGTGTGCTCCGGCAAGCTCTTCCAGGCGCAACACGTAGTCACGGGCCTTGGCGGGCAGGTCGTCGAACTCGCGCGCTGCCGAGATGTCCTCCCACCAGCCGGGCAGCTCCTCGTAGATCGGTTCGGCGCGGTGCAGATCGCTTTGGGTCATCGGCATTTCATGAGTCTCGGTGCCGTCGATCCGGTAGCCGACGCACACCGGCACCGTCTCCAGGCTGGACAGGACGTCGAGTTTGGTCAGGAAGTAGTCGGTGATGCCGTTGACCCGGGTGGCGTAGCGGGCGATGACCGCGTCGAACCAGCCGCAGCGCCGGCGCCGCCCGGTGGTGACACCGAATTCGCCGCCGGTCTTCGAGAGGTATTCGCCGTTCTCGTCGAACAATTCGGTGGGGAACGGGCCGGAGCCCACCCGTGTGGTGTAGGCCTTGAGGATGCCGAGCACGGTGGTGATCCGCGTCGGGCCGATCCCGGATCCGACGGCCGCACCGCCCGCCGTCGGATTCGACGATGTCACATAGGGATACGTGCCGTGGTCGACGTCGAGCAGCGTGCCCTGCGAGCCCTCCAGCAACACCGTTTCGCCGGCTTCCAACGCGGCGTTGAGCAACAGCCGGGTGTCGGCGATGCGGCGCCGAAATCCGTCGGCCTGGCCCAGCAGGACGTCGACGACGTGGTCCGCCTCCAGCGCCTTGCGGTTGTAGACCTTGACCAGGATCTGGTTCTTGAGTTCCAGCGCCGCCTCGACCTTGTGCGACAACAGCTCCGGGTCGAGCACGTCGGCGACCCGGATTCCCATGCGGGCGATCTTGTCCTGATAGCAGGGCCCGATGCCACGGCCGGTGGTGCCGATCTTCTTGTTGCCCATGTAGCGCTCGGTGACCTTGTCGATGGCGACGTGGTAGGGCATCAGCAGGTGCGCGTCGGCGGAGATCAACAGCTTGGAGGTGTCGACCCCGCGGGCCTCGAGGCCCTTCAGCTCGTCGAGCAGCACACCGGGGTCGACGACCACGCCATTGCCGATCACATTGGTGACGCCCGGCGTCAACACCCCGGACGGGATCAGATGCAGCGCGAAGTTCTCACCGGTCGGCAAGACGACCGTGTGCCCGGCATTGTTGCCACCCTGATAGCGCACCACCCACTGCGCGCGCCCACCAAGCAGGTCGGTGGCCTTACCTTTGCCCTCGTCGCCCCATTGGGCGCCGATGAGGACGATTGCCGGCATGACATGCTCCCACCTGGTCTCGCCTGCTTATTGTGGTCCAGCCGGTGACCTACCCTATCCCAGCGATTTGCGAGGAGTGTCGTGAACACGGCCGATACCACGCCCGGTGTGGCGGTGTTGGTGTTCGGCGACGCGCGGGTGCCCGGGCGGCTCAACGGCCTGCCGATCCGCCGAGCCGACGGCCCGGCCGACTCGGCCGCCATCGACGAGGCGATCGGTCCGCACCGACGGCTGGTGGTGGTCGGTGGCGACGCCGACCTGGCCGCGGTGCTCACCCGGCTGCTGCGGGCGGAACGGCTCGACGTCGAGGTGGCGTACGTGCCGCGCCGGCGCACCGCGGCGACCCGGGTCTACCGGCTGGCGGCCGGACGCCGCGCGGCCCGGCGCGCCCGGCGCGGAACGGCCCGGCGGGTGCCGCTGATCCGCGACGAGACAGGTTCGGCGATCGTGGGCCGGGCCAGCTGGCGACCCGCCGAGGACCGGGAGCCCCTGCACGGCGAGGCCGTCGTCGATGACACTGCGCTGTTCGACGGCGACGTCGCCGGCCTGGACATCGAGCCGACGCTGGCGGTCCCGGGACTGCGGGCCAGGACTCAGGGCGGCCGATGGATTACCGGTCGCGCCGTCCAGCTGGGCAGCACGGGCGTCGTCGTCGTGCGCGACGGTGTTCCGGCGCCCCGGGCCGCGCGCCGGTCGACGTTCTACCGCCACGTCGAGGGGTGGCTGCTGGTCCGGTAGTCACATTTCGGGTCCGCGCGGTGTCGTTGTTGTATGCGTGCCTTCGGTTATTGGACGACGACCGGCCTGCTCGCCGCCGAGTGTTTTGTGGGCGGAGTGATGGGCGCCTTACGCCTGCAACCGTTCAAGGGCGTTGTGACGCATCTGGGCTATCCGCCGTACTTCATGACCATCCTCGGCGTCTGCTACGTGGCGGCAGGCGTCGCGCTGCTGGCGCCGCGCCTGCCCCTGGTCAAGGAATGGGCGTACGCGGGCCTGATGTTCATCTACCTCGGCGCGACGGCCTCCCACATCTGGGCCGGCGATGACGCCAAGACGCTGGTGGGTCCTGTCATTCTCGTGGGGCTGGCCGTCGCCTCCTGGGCGCTGCGCCCACAGCGGCGGCGCGTGGCGGTCCGGTAGTTTCGATCGGTGAGCTTTCCCAGGGTGCACGAATCGGTGCGCCCCAGCCCGATCTTCTTGGCCCTGCTCGGATTGACCACGGTCGGCGGCGTGCTGGCCTGGCTGGCCGGGGCGACCGTGCGTCCGCTGGCCTACGCCGGGGTCTTCACCTTTGTGATCGCCGGCTGGCTGGTGTCGCTGTGCCTGCACGAATTCGGGCACGCGCTGACCGCCTGGCGCTTCGGCGACCACGACGCCGCGGTGCGCGGCTATCTGACACTGGATCCGCGGCGCTACAGCCATCCCGGGCTGTCGCTGCTGCTGCCGATGGTGTTCATCGCCCTGGGCGGGATCGGCCTGCCGGGCGCCGCGGTGTACCTGCGGACGGGGTTCATGACGCCCACGCGGCGCACCCTGGTCAGCCTGGCGGGCCCCGCGGCCAACCTGCTGCTGGCGATCCTGCTGTTGACGCTCACCCGGTTGTTCTTGGACCCGAACCATGTGGTGCTGTGGGCCGGCGTCGCGTTCCTCGGCTTCCTGCAGATCATGGCCGTCGTGCTGAACCTGCTGCCGATCCCGGGCCTGGACGGCTACGACGCCCTGGAGCCACACCTGAGCCCCGAGACCCAGCGCGCGGTGGCACCCGCCAAGCAGTGGGGAATCTTCATCCTGCTGTTCGTGCTCCTGGCGCCGGTGCTGAACCAATGGCTCTTCGGGATCGTGGGTTGGCTGTTCGATCTCTCGGGCGTGCCCCACATGCTGGCGGCCGCCGGCAACTCCCTTACCCGGTTCTGGAGCCGCTGGTTCTGACGCTTGCAATACATGCGCAATCACGCATATATTGCATTTCCATGGGCGCCGGTCACAACCACACCCCTGCCGAGGCAGACGCGTCGCGGATGATCCCCCGCATGATCATGGCCGCGGCAATTCTGGCGGCCTTCTTTGTCGTGGAGTTGACGACGTCGCTGCTGATCAATTCGATCGCGTTGCTGGCCGACGCCGGCCACATGCTCACCGACGTGGTGGCCGTGTTCATGGGCCTGGCCGCCGTCATGCTGGCCCGCCGCGGCAGTTCGTCGCCGGCGCGCACGTACGGCTGGCATCGCGCCGAGGTATTCACCGCGGTCGCCAACGCCGGGCTGCTGATCGGCGTCGCGCTGTTCATCCTCTGGGAGGCCGTCCGCCGGCTGCGGGACGCGCCGTCGATCCCAGGCGTGCCGATGATCGTGGTCGCGCTGGCCGGCCTGGCCGCCAACTTCGTCGTGGCGCTGCTGTTGCGGTCCCACTCGTCGCAGAGCCTGGCCGTGCGGGGCGCCTACATGGAGGTCGTCGCCGACACGGTCGGCAGCCTGGGCGTCCTGATCGCCGGCGTGGTCACCGTCACCACGCACTGGCCGTACGCCGACGTGGTGGTCGCGGTGTTGGTCGCGCTGTGGGTGCTGCCCCGGGCCATCTCCCTGGCCCGCGACGCGCTCCGGATCCTGTCCGAATCGTCGCCGGTCCACATCGACGTCGAGGAGCTGCGTTCGGCCCTGCACGCCGTCGACGGCGTGACCGAAGTGCACGACCTGCACGTGTGGACGCTTTCGCCCGGCAAGGACATGTGCACCGCGCACTTGACCAGCACCGCCGACTCGGCCCGGGTGCTGCAGGACGCGCGAGCGGTGTTGTCCGCGCGCGGGCTGCACCACGCCACGGTTCAGATCGACGGCCCGGGCGGCAACGGCGACTGCTCGGACGGCTGCTAGAGGCCGAGCGCCGCGCGGGCGGTGGGATCGCAGTCGTCGAGCAGATCCAGGCAACGCGCGTACTCGTCGGTCTCGCCGATCGCGTCGGCGGCGCGCGCCAGCGCCGCCACACATCGCAGGAAGCCCCGGTTGGGCTCGTGCGAATACGGCACCGGCCCGAAACCCTTCCAGCCGTTGCGGCGCAGCTGATCCAGGCCCCGGTGATAACCCGTCCGCGCATACGCGTAGGCCGTGATGGCCTTGTCGTCCGCCAGCGCCTCCTCGGCCAGCGCCGCCCAGGCCACCGACGCCGACGGATGCGCGGCGGCGACGATGCCCGGGTTCTCCTTGGCGAGCAGCGCGGCCTCGGCATCGCTGTCAGGAGGCAACAGAATTGGATCAGGTCCCAGAAGATCACCCATCGGCGTCATGTCGTCTATTCTGCCGTCATGGCCAACGCACCCGAGCCCGACCGCGGCGGCGCGCCGAACCGGCCTGGGTCCGAGCCGCCGGAATCCCGGAGCGACCCGGCCGACGAGTGGGCCGCGGAGCCCGGCGAAGAGCAACCCGAGGGCCAGCCCCTGATTCCCAACGACGCCGAGACCGAGACCGTGGTGATCAACAAACCCGACCCGGCCGGCGCCCCGGAGAATCCGGAGGGCCAGCAGCGCGAACGTCGTTTCACCGCACCGGGATTCGACGCGAAAGAGACAGCGATCATCGCCACCACCTCCGAGCCCGCCACCGAGGTCTTCGCATCGCCGCCGACGACCCCGGTGACAACTCCCCCCGCCGGCCCGCCGCCGAAATCGGCCGTACCACAATCAATTCCACCGCGCGACGGGGAAAAGGTCCGGACATCAAGGCAATTCAACTGGGGATTGGTGCTGGCGCTGATCGTCGTGGTGTTGGCGTTGGCGGCGATCGCGATCCTGGGCACGGTGCTGCTGACCCGCAGCAAGCACTTGAAGGTCTCGCCGGAGGATCAGGTCCGCCACACCATCCAGGACTTCGACGTCGCCGTGCAGCGGGGCGATCTGACGGCGCTGCGCAGCATCACGTGCGGCACCACCCGCGACGGGTATGTGGACTACGACGAGCACGCGTGGGCCGAGACCTACCAGCGCGTCTCGGCGGCCAAGCAATATCCGGTGATCGCCAGCATCGACCAGGTGGTGGTCAACGGCCAACACGCCGAGGCGAACGTCACCACCTTCATGGCCTACGACCCGCAGGTGCGCTCGACCCGCAGCCTGGACCTGCAATACCGCGACGACAAGTGGGAGATCTGCCAGTCCCCCAGCGGCTAGCTGACGGACTTCCCGGCGCAGTGCAGGTCGTTGCAGGCCTCGATGACCCGCTCGGTCATCGCGGCTTCGGCCTTCTTGAGGTAGCTGCGCGGGTCGTAGACCTTCTTGCTGCCCACTTCGCCGTCGACCTTGAGGACGCCGTCGTAGTTGGTGAACATGTGCCCGGCAATCGGGCGGGTGAACGCGTACTGGGTGTCGGTGTCGACGTTCATCTTCACCACGCCGTAGCGCAGCGCCTCCTCGATCTCGGACTTCTGCGAGCCCGAGCCGCCGTGGAAGACGAAGTCGAACGGCTTGGCGTCCTCGGCTAACCCGAGCTTGGCCGCCGCCACCTTCTGCCCCTGGGCCAGGATGTCGGGGCGGAGCTTCACATTGCCCGGCTTGTACACGCCGTGCACGTTGCCGAAGGTCGCGGCCAGCAGGTACTTGCCGTGCTCGCCGTGGCCCAGCGCGTCGATGGTCTTCTCGAAGTCGTCCGGGGTGGTGTAGAGCTTGTCGTTGATCTCGTTGGCCACACCGTCCTCTTCGCCGCCCACCACGCCGATCTCGATCTCGAGGATGATCTTGGCGGCCGCGGCCTCTTTGAGCAGCCCCTGCGCGATTTCCAGGTTCTCGTTGATCGGCACCGCGGAGCCGTCCCACATGTGTGACTGGAAGAGCGGGTCCTTGCCGGCGGCCACCCGCTTGGCCGAGATCGCCAGCAGCGGCCGCACGTACGTGTCCAGCTTGTCCTTCGGGCAGTGATCGGTGTGCAACGCGACATTGATCGGGTATTTGGCAGCGATGCTGCGAGTGAACTTGGCCAGCGCCACCGCGCCGCTGACCATGTCTTTCACCCCGAGCCCCGACGCGAACTCCGCGCCTCCGGTAGAGAACTGGATTATGCCGTCACTACCCGCGTCGGCGAAGCCTTTGATGGCGGCATTGACGGTCTCCGAGGAGGTGCAGTTGATGGCCGGGAACGCGTACGAGTTCTCCTTGGCACGGCCCAGCATTTCGGCGTAGACCTCGGGCGTTGCGATAGGCATGCGGTAAGTATCGCAACCACGCGTCGGGCGTTGTTTCCCGGCCCGCAAGGCAACGACGGTATGTTGAACCACCATGCGCACCGCCGTCACGGCCCTGCCGGACATCCTCGACCCGATGTACTGGCTGGGCGCCAACGGCGTCTTCGGGTCCGCGGTGCTGCCCGGGATCCTGATCATCGTCTTCATCGAGACCGGATTGCTGTTCCCGCTGCTGCCCGGGGAATCGCTGTTGTTCACCGGCGGGCTGCTGGCCGCGCACCCGAACCCGCCTGCCAGCATCTGGGTGCTGGCGCCCGCGGTCGCGCTGGTCGCGATCCTGGGCGATCAATGCGGGTATTTCATCGGGCGGCGGATCGGGCCGGCGCTGTTCAAGAAGGAAGACTCCCGGTTCTTCAAGAAGCATTACGTGACGGAGTCGCACGCGTTCTTCGAGAAGTACGGGCCGTGGGCGATCATCCTGGCCCGCTTCGCGCCGTTCGTGCGGACCTTCGTGCCGGTGGTCGCCGGGGTGTCGTACATGCGCTACCCGGTGTTCCTCGGGTTCGACATCGTCGGCGGCATCGCCTGGGGCGGCGGCGCGACGCTGGCGGGCTACTTCCTGGGAACGGTGCCGTTCGTCCACCAGAACCTGGAAAAGATCATCCTCGCCATCCTGTTCGTGTCGCTGATGCCGGCATTCATCGCCGCGTGGCGCGGCTACCGGGGGCGCCGCCGCGCGGGAAAGCAGCCCGCGGCCGAGCAGGAACCCGAGTCAGACCCGACTCCGCCGGTACGCAACGAAAGCGTCTAGCAGTTCCGGCCTGTCGACCGAACTGCGCTGCACGGCCTCACCTGGTGCCGCCCCGAGCAGGATCCGTTTGATCGGGATTTCCAAGCGTTTGCCGGTCAACGTCCGCGGGATACCGGCAACCGCGAGGACGGCATCCGGCACGTGCCGCGGTGAGGCGTGCCGACGGATCTCGCCGACGATGCGCGACTTCAACTCCTCGTCGAGTTCGACACCGTCCGTCAGCTCCACGAACAGCGGCATCCAATAGCCGCCGTCGTCCTGCTCGACGCCGACCACCAGGCAGTCGCGCACCTCGGGCAGGCCCTCCACCGCGCTGTAGATCTCGGTGCTGCCCATCCGGACACCCAACCGATTGAGCGTGGCATCCGAACGGCCATGCACCACAACCGATTCCCGGTCGGTGATGGTGATCCAGTCGCCGTGACACCACACGCCCGGGTACTTGTCGAAGTACGCGGCGCGGTAACGGCTGCCGTCGTCGTCGTTCCAGAAACAGACGGGCATCGACGGCATCGGTTGCGTGAGCACGAGTTCGCCCTCTTCGCCGATCACCGGATGTCCGTCGGCCGACCAGGATTCGACGGCCGCGCCCAGGCAGATGCACGACAGCTCGCCGGCAACCACCGGCAGAATCGGGCAACCGCCGAGGAACGCCGTGCACACGTCGGTGCCACCGCTCATCGAGATCACCGGAACGCACCGGCCGAGTCCCTCTTGTACCCAACGGAATCCGGACGCCGGCAGCGGTGAACCCGTCGAACCCACCGCGCGCAGGGCGTCCAGCGGATACGACGCACCGGGCTTCAGCCTTTCCTTGGCGCAGGCCAACAGGTAGCCGGCCCCGGTGCCGAGGAACGTGACACCGGCCTGGGCGGCGACCCGCCAGAGGCCGTCGGTCGTCGGATGGGTCGGGCTGCCGTCGTAGAGCACGATGGTGGTGTCGACCAGCAGACCGGACAGCTGAATGTTCCACATCGCCCAGCTGGTCGACGAATACCACAGGTACCGGTCGCCGGGGTGCAGGTCCAGCTGCAGGCTCAGATATTTCAGGTGCTCCAGCAGCACGCCGCCGTGGCCGTGCACGATGCCCTTCGGCTTGCCGGTTGTGCCCGACGAGAACAGCACCCACAGCGGGTGCGCGAACGGGACCGCCGTGGTCTCCAGGGCGGCTTCCCCACGGACGGCCGCGCCCCACGGCGTCACGCCGTCGGGGTCCACGTCGAGCCCGAGCCGCGGCACCACCACGGTGGCCCGCAGGGTCGGCAGTGCCCGCCGAATCATGGTCAGCTCGTCGCGGCGATCGATGCGCTTGCCGTGGTAGCGCGAGCCGTCGCTGGCCACCAACACGGCCGGCTCCAGTTGGCCCAGCCTGGCGACGACACCCTCGACGGCCAGGTCCTGATTGCACACCGCCCAGATCGCGCCCACGCTGGCCGCGGCCAGGGCGGCGACGACGGCTTCGGCGACGTTGGGCAGATACCCGACGACGGCGTCGCCGGGCCCGACGCCTAGGCCGTTCAGGTAGGCCGCGAACGCCGCCGTCTCCCGCTCCAGCCGGGCCCACGACCACTCGCTCGAGCCGTCCTCGCCGACGACGATTAGGGCGGGTCGCTCGGCGGTGGCGTGCCGGAATACCTCGGCGGCGTAGTTGAGCGTGGCGCCCGGAAACCACTCGGTGCCCGGCATGGCACGGTTGCCCAGCACCGAGCGGGGTGGGTTGGCCGCCTGGACGTCGAAATAGGTGAAGACCGCGTCCCAGAACCATTCGATGTCGGCCACCGACTTGGCCCACAGCGCGTGGTAGTCCTCGAATTCGCCGCGTCCGCTCTCGGCGAGCCAGCGCAGGAAACGGGTGAGGTTGGCTTGCGCCAGCGTTGCCTGGTTGGGGATCCAGTCGCCGGGTTCGGTCATGTCGCGCCGGCCGCCGTCACGGCGGTGACGTTACAGGCGGCCTCCATCAGCATCCACCCGGACAACTGCACAGACAGGTCGCGCTCGGCAACCTCGGATTCCATCACCGCGCCCGCGACGAATTGCGCCGCGTGGCCGTCGGCGGTGGGCAATTGCGCGTCGCGGTCCCAGAACGGCCCGAAGACCGGCAGCCCGTTCACCGTTTGCCGGTAGTCCCATGCGGATTTCGCGCTGGCCAGCACCAATGCGCGTGCGGTGTCGCGGGCCACCGCGTCGTCGGCGGAGTCGCCCGGCAGCGTGGTGGCCACCAGCGCGAGGTAGCGGGCGGTGATGCCGGCGAACAGTCCGCCGTCCCCGCCGCCGGCGCCCTTGAGCACCCTCGACGTCGCCATGTGCTCGTCGACGGCCGCGACCAGGCGGCGCACCCGCGCCTGATGCCGGGCCCTGGCTTCCGCGCCGGTGCGCGACGCCAACTCGGCTTCCAGCCCGAGCACCACGCCCTGGCAGTAGGTGTACTGCGCGCGTACCAGCGACCCGGCCTTGATGCCGTCGAACACCAGGTGCGTCTCGGGGTCGATCAGTGTGGCGTCGATCCAGTCGCCCATCTGCTCGGCACGTTTCAGGACGTCGGGATGGCTGTCGGAGTAGCGGGCCAGGAAGAGCCCCGCCGGTCCGTTGGCGGGCGCGTTGAAGAATTGGTCTTGCTTGCGCCATGGAATGCCACCGCCGTCCTCGGGCACCCACGCCGTGACGAACTGGTTGGCCAGCTTGGGCAACGCGCGGTGGCGTTCGACGCCCGCGATCCGCGCCGCCCGTTCCAGCGCCAGCGCCAGCCACGCCATGTCGTCGTAATAGCTGTTGGTCCAGCGAAAGTTGTTGCGCAGCCGGTGCGAGCGCACCTGGCGGTTGATCGCGGTGCGCCGCTGTGGCCGCGGATCCCGAAGCTGCGCATCGACGAGGCAATCCAGCAGATGCGCCTGCCACCAGTAGTGCCAGGTGCCGAACAAGCGGTCCTTGCGGGTCGACGGCCAGGCGACGACTCCGAGCTGGGTGCCCGGCAACGCCCACAGCCGTTTCAGGTGTCGTTGCGCGATCGCGGCTTCGGAGCTGGCCGCCCGGTTCGCCCATAGCTGGTCCATACCGTCCGATCCTGCCTCAAGCCGCGCCCGCCTCGTCGAGTGTGCGCTGACGGCTTTGAGTGTGCGTGCACGGCGGCGACACGCCGACAAATTCCGCCCTCAGTGCACACTCGATGCGGGAGATCAGATGCGCCCAGGAACACCCACTAGCTTGCCACCTACGAATTCGCAGTCGGGGGCGTTGGCCAGTTGGTTGAGGGAACCCGGCCGGTAGTGCACGGCTTGTGGTTTTGTGTGGGCGACGCAGTTCCAGACAACCCCGGTGTTCGATCGCGATGCTGGCGATGTCGCGGCCATCATGGCGATGGCAATCAGCGCAATGCCCAGTGCGGCCCCAAGCAGCTTGGCGTCCAATCTGATTGGATTGCGCGGCGCGGGGCGAGATACCGGCGGCGGGTTGTCCGCGCTCAGGTGGCTCAATTGTGCTGACAGGTAGCGGTTTTCGGCTTCCAGGCGCCCGATCTTCCGCTCGAGATCGGCGATGATTCCGACCGTGACTCGGTCGGCACCGTCGCCGGTGTCGCGGTCGTGCGGCTCAGTCACGGGTTCACGACGCAGCAGCAGCGCGGTAGTCACTGCCCCCGCCAGGAACAGCCCGCAACTGACGCCGAACGCGACGGTGTAGCCGTGCACTGCGGCGGCGGGTTGCAGAGCGGGGCTTGGGGGCCGATGACTCGCCATGTAGCGGGTCAGCGCGGACGCGAAAATGGTTGAGAGCGCGGCCGTTCCAATGGCACCGCCGATCTGCTGGCTGGTGTTCACCATCGCCGACGCGACGCCGGCATCGGGTCCGGCGACACCTGCCGTCGCCGTGGCGATCGCCGGCGCGAACGTCAACCCCATGCCTACTCCCAGGGCCAGAAGCGGGCCAAACACGTTGCCCGCGTAAGTGGAGTGGACGTCGAGCTGGGCCAGCCAGAACATGCCGCCGGCGGCGATCAGCATCCCGGGCGGAATCACCCGGCGGGGACCCAGCCTCGGGATCAATCGAGCGTTGGCCAGACCGGCCGCCACCGCGATACCACCGGCCAGCGGCAAGAAAGCCACGCCGGTCTTCAGCGGGCTATAGCCAAGGTTTTGCTGGGCATAGTAGGTCAGGAACAAGAAGGCGCTGAACATGCTGCAAAAGGCGATCATGATGGCCAGGTATGCGCCAATGCGGTTGCGGTCCATGACAATCCGCAGCGGCAGCAGCGGGGCGTCGGCCCGCGCCTCGATCACCGCGAAGGCGGCCAGCAGCAGGCCGCTGCCGATGAACATCACGACGGTCAGCGGCGCGCTCCAGCTGTGTGTTTCGGCGTTGGACAGGCCGTAAACCAGACAGAACAAGCCCCCGGAAGCGGTGATGACGCCGAGCCAGTCGAGCCGGGCCAGGCTGCCGCGGTGATCTTTCGCCGCCACCAACGCCAGCACCCCCGCGGCGGCGACCACCGCGAAAACCAAGTTCACGTATAAACACCACCGCCACGACAGCCACTCGGTGAGCGCGCCGCCGAGCAACAGACCCACGACGGCGCCGCCGCCGGCGATCGCGCCGTACACGGCGAACGCCTTGCCGCGCTCTTTGGTGTCGGTGAAGACGACGTTGAGGGTGGACAGGGCCGCCGGGGCCAGCACCGCCGCGAAGGCGCCTTGGAATGCGCGCGCGCCGGCCAGCACCGCGAAACTGGCCGCCGCGCCGCCGACCGCGGATGCGGCGGCGAATCCGGCCAGACCGATCAGCAACGTCCGGCGGCGCCCGAAGATGTCCGACAGCCGTCCGCCCAGGAGCAACAGGCTGCCGAACGCCAGCGAATAGGCGGTGATGATCCATTGCCGGCTTTCGACGCCGAAATGCAGGGACGCCTGCGCGGAGGGCAACGCGATGTTGACGATGGTGGTGTCGAGCACCACCATCAACTGGGCGATGCCGATGACCGCCAGGACCAGCCATGGGTGCTGTCCGCGCGGCCGCTGTTCACGGCCGGCGGCGCTGCCGGGAATGTCGGTTTGGGTGCTCACTGCCATGAACTGTCTGGTACCCGCTGAGGCGCGATCGAAAGCCGCGGCGCCGTTACCAGGCGCGGCTCAGGTCCGCGTGCTGCCGGATCCACGCGTGCATCGCGATCCCGGCGGCGACGCCGGCGTTGATGCTGCGCGTCGAGCCGAACTGGGCGATGGACACCGTGATCGCCGCACCGGTCCGGGTGTCGCCGGTGATGCCGGGCCCCTCCTGGCCGAACACCAGCAGGCACTCGCGCGGCAGCGCCGTCTCCTCCAGGCGCGCCGCGCCCGGAACGTTGTCCACCGCGACGACGGTCAGACCCGCGTCGGCGGCGAAGTCCAGCAGTTCGGCGGTGCTGTCGTGATGACACAGCCGCTGGTAACGATCGGTCACCATGGCGCCGCGGCGATTCCAGCGCCGGCGCCCGACGATGTGCACCGTGTGCACGGCGAATGCGTTGGCCGTGCGCACCACCGAGCCGATGTTGGCGTCGTGGCCGAAGTTCTCGATCGCCACGTGCAGCGGCTGCCGGCGCGTATCGATGTCGGCGATGATCGCTTCCCGCGTCCAGTAGCGGTAGGCATCGACGACGTTGCGAGTATCGCCGTCGCGCAACAGGTTTGGGTCATAGCGCGGGTCGTCGGGAAAATCGCCCTCCCAGGGCCCGACGCCCCCGGCCGGTACACCCCATTCGGTCGGTCCGGGTCCGGTCATTTCTGTGTCCACACCCCGGCGTGGGTGCCGTCGACCGCGACGGTCGCGTAGAGCAGCGCCTCGTTGATCTCGCCCTGGGTGCACAGCGACGCGTTGACGTGCACCGCGTCCAGCGACGCGTCGGGGAGGATCAGCACCGACGACCCGTACGCCGTGCACGCCGGATTCAATCCCGGCCCGGGCAGAGTCGGCGAGGAGAGCAACATCAACGGGCCGCCGCGCTTGGCCGAGTCGTCTCGATACCGGGCCGCGACGGAGTCGGCTTCCAGCCCCAGCAGCATGTAGCCGTTGCCGCTGAACGCCCCCGCATCGCCCAATTGCGCCTTGGTGACCGGGGTTCCGTCGGCGCGCCACGCCGACAGGCTGGTGGTCTTGACGACCAGGCCGGTGTCGTTGGCGTTGGTCGGCATCATCCCCACCGGAAAGGCCGCCGGATAGGCCGCCGATGTGTTCGGGATCCGGTCCCGCGGCGAATAGCTGTAGATCCCGCGGACCTGACTGTGATCCTTGAGCGGGCCGAGGCACACCGTGCCGGTCAGCCGGTCGGCGGGCGCCGACAACGGAGAGCCGAGGTCGTGCACGCTGGTCGCCGCGGCATCGCAACTGCCGAGCCCGGACGCCTCGATGGGATGCGCCAGCGCGCCGTACAGCCCGAAGCGGATGTCCTCGGCCTTGGCGTGCGGCGCGTGTGGGTCCTTGGACGCCACGGCGGCCGAGACGTCGACCAGCACGTAGTCGCCGTCCCAGCGCAAGTTCGACACCGACGTGTTCCAGCCGAGCAGCGCCAGCGATTCGCCGAGCCGCGCGCCCTGGGCGCCGTACGGGTTGACGGGATGGGTGGACCCCGAGCAGCCGAGCAGGCAAACCGCCAGACAGGCGAACACCGCGATGAAGCTGCGCATACCGCCCGCGGCCTACCCCAGCCCCAGATCGGCGAGGCCCAGCACGCTGCGGTACGACAGGCCCTCGGCCTCGATGGCCTCGGCGGCGCCGGTGGCGCGGTCCACCACGGTGGCCACGCCTATGACGTCGCCGCCCGCGTCCTGCACGGCGCGCACGGCCGTCAGCGCCGACGCGCCCGTGGTGCTGGTGTCCTCGACCACCAGCACGCGCTGGCCGGCGACCTCCGACCCCTCGATAAGGCGTTGCAGGCCATGGGTTTTCGCCGACTTGCGCACGACGAACGCGTCGATCGGCCGGCCCGGCGCATGCATGATGGCCGTCGCCACCGGGTCGGCGCCCAGTGTCAGGCCGCCGACGACCGCGTAGTCCCAGTCGTGGGTGAGCTCGCGCATCAGCCTGCCGATCAGTGCGGAGGCCCGGTGGTGCAGGGTGGCGCGGCGCAGGTCGACGTAGTAGTCGGCCTCCTTGCCGGACGACAGCGTCACCCGCCCGTGCACCACCGACAGCCGTCGCACGAGCTCCGCGAGCTCCGTGCGCTCGTCAGCTCCGGTCACGACCGCCGACTCTCTTCGTCGCGTGCGTAGAGTCGCGCGTAGCCGGCGCCAATCCCGGATGTGGGCCCGGTGATCAGGGCGACGGGGCGTGGCATGAGCGACAGTGTACTGACCGGACGCCGACCGGCCCGGCGCGCTATCAGCGCTGGTAGTTAGTGGCCTGATGGCCGTTGCGCCCCGAAGGCGGCGGACGCCCGCCCGGGTCGCGGCGCACCGGCTCGGGTTTGCGGCGGGCGCCCTGAACGTCGGAGCCCAGCAGCCCGGCCACGTCTTGCTGCGGGCGCCGCGAACTCAACTCCGCGCGCCCGGCCGGAGCCAACGGCCGGCTCGGTGACGCGTTGCGGAGGGCGGCCGGTGCCCCCGCCTCGGCGGCGGTCTCCTCCGGCAGCGGCGGCAACACCCGCAACAGGTCGTTGAACTGGCGGACCGTGCGCAGGCCCTCGTCCCACTGGGTGCGCGTGCTCGCGATCGGCATCGCGACCAACGTCCAGTTCTGCTCGTTCCACATGATCTCGGCGCTGTCGGGTGCCGTGTGCGCGAAGGTGACCATGCGCCGGTCGCAGGCCCGCCGCGCCGCGTCGAGGTTGGTGGAGTACACCATCCGCGGCCCGATCGCGCCCAGCAACCAAATGTCGCTCTCCCGTGGCTCTTTCAGTCCTTTGAGGCGCAGGTCGACGACGACGTTGGTGCCCACCTTGCGGTGCAGCGCGATCACCGTGGCGACTTCCTCGAGGTCGAAGATGTACACGGCCTCGCCGCGAATCTGACCGAGCACGACGTTGTGTGCCGGGACATCGCCGACCGTCGACATCACCCCGCGCTTCCAGCGCTTGAGAATGTCGGTTGATTCACGTTCGAAGTCGAAGCCGTGCGACCGCGCCCACGATCGACGCCGCCTGCTGCGTCCCCGGCGTCGATCGATGTCGACGTACAGCAACACCACCGCGCCGACAAAGCACAGCGCGGAGAGCGTGAACCAGAGGGGGACCATCCCCAACAGGGTATCTGCTATCGGCCGGGAATACCGAAATCGACCAGGTCACAACCCCATCACAGGACGAGCCGACGGCGCTTTTTGCGCCGAACGTCAACTGTTGGGCGATTTCGGGCGAAATGCCGACAACAAGTCGACGCTCGCGCCGTTAGCCGAGAACCAGCGAGTCGCCGTCGGGACTGACGTTGACGGGCACCACGTCTCCGTCGTGCACCTCGCCCGCCAGCAACATCTTGGCCAGCTGGTCGCCGATGGCCTGCTGCACGAGCCGGCGCAGCGGCCGGGCGCCGTACACCGGGTCGAAGCCGCGATGCGCCAGCCACTTCTTGGCCGGCAGCGACACTTCCAGCTGCAGCCGGCGTTGCGCCAGCCGCTTGCCCAGCTGGGCCAGCTGAATGTCGACGATCTGCACCAGCTCTTCGGGGTTGAGGCCGTCGAAGACCAGCACGTCGTCCAGGCGGTTGATGAACTCCGGCTTGAACGTGGCGCGCACCGCGGCCAGCACCTGCTCCTCGCTGCCGCCCGACCCGAGGTTGGACGTCAGGATCAGGATCGTGTTGCGGAAGTCCACGGTGCGGCCCTGGCCGTCGGTCAGGCGACCCTCGTCGAGCACCTGCAGCAGCACGTCGAACACGTCCGGGTGGGCCTTTTCGACCTCGTCGAACAGCACCACCGTGTAGGGGCGCCGGCGTACCGCCTCGGTCAGCTGACCGCCCTGGTCGTATCCGATGTAGCCGGGGGGCGCGCCCACCAGGCGGGCCACCGAGTGCTTCTCGCCGTACTCGCTCATGTCGATGCGGACCATCGCCCGCTCGTCGTCGAATAGGAAGTCCGCCAGCGCCTTGGCCAGCTCCGTCTTGCCGACACCGGTGGGGCCCAGGAACAAGAACGAGCCCGTCGGCCGGTTGGGGTCGGCGACCCCGGCGCGGCTGCGGCGCACCGCATCGGACACGGCCTGCACGGCCTTCCGCTGGCCGACGACGCGCTTGCCGAGCTCGTCTTCCATCCGCAGCAGCTTGGCGGTTTCACCCTCGAGCAGCCGTCCGGCCGGGATGCCCGTCCACGCCGACACCACGTCGGCGATGTCGTCGGGACCGACCTCTTCCTTGAGCATCACGTTCTCGCGGGCCTCGGCCTGCGGCAGCGCGGCGTCGAGTTTCTTCTCCACCTCGGGGATGCGCCCGTAGCGCAGCTCGGCGGCCTTGGCCAGGTCACCGTCGCGCTCGGCGCGCTCGGATTCGCCGCGCAACGTCTCCAGCTGCTCCTTGAGCTCGCGCACGACGTCGATCGCGTTCTTCTCGTTCTGCCAGCGAGCGGTCAGCTCGGCCAACTTCTCCTTGTGATCGGCCAGCTCGGCGCGCAGCTTCTCCAGCCGCTCCTTGGACGCCTCGTCCTCTTCCTTGGCCAGCGCCATCTCTTCGATTTCGAGCCGGCGCACCAGCCGCTCGACCTCGTCGATCTCGACGGGCCGCGAGTCGATCTCCATTCTCAATCGCGACGCGGCCTCGTCGACGAGGTCGATGGCCTTGTCCGGCAAGAAGCGCGCCGTGATGTAGCGGTCGGACAGCGTCGCCGCGGCCACCAGCGCGGAGTCGGTGATGCGCACACCGTGGTGCACCTCGTAGCGGTCCTTCAGCCCGCGCAGGATGCCGACGGTGTCCTCGACCGACGGCTCGCCGACGAAGACCTGCTGGAAGCGCCGCTCCAGGGCGGCGTCCTTTTCGATGTGCTTGCGGTATTCGTCGAGGGTGGTGGCGCCGACCAGTCGCAGCTCGCCGCGGGCGAGCATCGGCTTGATCATGTTGCCGGCGTCCATCGCGCCCTCGCCGGTCGCGCCCGCGCCGACGATGGTGTGCAGCTCGTCGATGAACGTGATGATCTGACCGGCGGAGTTCTTGATGTCGTCGAGCACGGCCTTGAGCCGTTCCTCGAACTCGCCGCGATACTTGGCGCCGGCCACCATCGACCCGAGGTCCAGCGCGATGACGGTCTTGTCCCGCAGGCTTTCCGGCACGTCGCCGGCGACGATGCGCTGCGCCAGGCCCTCGACGATGGCGGTCTTGCCGACGCCGGGCTCGCCGATGAGCACCGGGTTGTTCTTGGTGCGACGGGAGAGCACCTGCACGACGCGGCGAATCTCGTTGTCCCGCCCGATAACCGGGTCGAGTTTGCCCTCGCGGGCCCGTCCGGTCAGGTCGGTGGAGTACTTTTCCAGCGCCTGGTAGGTGGACTCGGGATCGGGGCTGGTGACCCGGGCGCTGCCGCGCACCTTGACGAACGCCTCCCGCAACGCTTGCGGCGAGGCGCCGTGTCCGGTCAGCAGCTTGGCGACGTCGGAGTCACCGGTGGCCAGCCCGACCATCAGGTGCTCGGTGGAGACGTATTCGTCGTCCATCTCGGTGGCCAGCTGCTGGGCGGTGGTGATCGCGGCCAGCGATTCGCGGGACAGCTGCGGTTGCGAGCTGGCGCCGCTGGCCTGGGGCAGCTGGTCCAGAAGCCGCTGCGCTTCGGCGCGGATGGTGGCGGGCTCGACGCCGACAGCCTCCAATAGCGGCGCGGCGATCCCGTCGTTCTGGGTCAGCAGCGCCAACAGCAGGTGAGCGGGTCTGATCTCGGGATTCCCCGCTTCGCTCGCCGCCTGCAGGGCCGACGTCAGGGCCGCCTGCGTCTTGGTTGTCGGGTTGAAAGAGTCCACGACACCTCCGTTCGAGTATGTAGTGAAAATGCTTGTCGCGATGTTCAACGTCGTCAAGGTTGAGTCTGTTCCGCTCAACTCTACCGAAATTAGAATCGGCGTCCGTGGGCTTAGACGACCGGGACGCGCTGCAAGTGCTGCGCGATGCCTTCGTGCCGGAGGGTCCGGGGCTCGGGAACGAACTCGTCCGCCGGTTCTACACCAACTGGTTCGACCTCGACGTCTCGATCCGCGACCTGTTCCCGCCCGAAATGGAGGCCCAGCGCGCCGCGTTCGCCCACGCGCTGCACTGGGTGTACGGCGAGCTGGTCGCGCAGCGCGCGCAGGAGCCAGTGGCCTTTCTGGCCCAGCTCGGCCGGGACCATCGCAAATACGGTGTGTTGCCACCACATTACGAAACGTTGCATCGCGCGCTGTACGCATCGCTGCGCGGGCACGTCGGCGATCGCTGGACCGACGCGGTCGACGACGCGGCCACCCAGTCACTCAACCTGATCACCGGGGTGATGAGCGGGGCCGCCGACGCCGAAGAGGGACCCGCCTGGTGGGACGGCACCCTGATCGAGCACCTTCGGGTGTCCCGGGACCTCGCGGTCGTCCGGCTGCGGCTGGACCGGCCGATGCCCTATCACCCGGGCCAATACGTCAATGTCCAGGTTCCGCAGTGCCCGCGCCGCTGGCGGTATCTGAGCCCCGCCATTCCGGCCGACCCGGACGGCGGCATCGAATTTCACGTCCGCCTGGTTCCCGGCGGCTTGGTCAGCACCGCGATCCTCGAGGAAGCCCGCCCCGGCGACCGCTGGCGGTTGTCCAGCCCGCATGGCGGCATGAGCGTCGACCGGGGCGGCGGCGACGTGCTGATGGTGGCGGGCAGCACCGGCCTGGCCCCGCTGCGGGCGTTGATCATGGACATGTCCCGCTACGCCGAGAACCCGCGGGTGCACCTGTTCTTCGGCGCCCGGTACTTCTGCGAGCTCTACGACCTGCCCACCCTGTGGCAGATCTCCGCGCACAATCCGTGGCTGTCGGTCTCGCCGGTCACCGAGTACAACCGCGATCCACCCTGGTCCGCCGACTACCCCGACGTGACGCCGCCACGCGGCCTGCATGTGCGCCAAAGCGGAAGGTTGCCCGACGTGGTGACCAAGTATGGCGGCTGGGGCGACCGGCAGATCCTGATTTGCGGCGGGCCGGCGATGGTCCGCGCAACCAAGGCCGCTCTGATCGCCAAAGGGGCCCCACCGGAACGCATTCAGCACGACCCGCTGTCACGTTAAGCTGACCGCGTGCATGTGGTGACCCTGCACGATGCGTCGTCATCGGTGACCGCGCAGTGGGTGCCCGACGCGGGCATGATCGGAACGTCGCTGACGGACTCCGGTATCGAGTTGCTCGGGCAACGCCGCGGGCTGGACGCCTACCTCTCCGACGGCAAGACGATGGGGATTCCGATTCTGTATCCCTGGGCAAATCGATTGGGCGACAAGACATATACGGCAGAGAACATGACCGTGACGCTGGCGCCGGGCGAAAACGGTGTGCGTGCCGATCCCAATGGGTTGCCCATCCACGGCGTACTGGCCGCCTACCCGGGCTGGCGGGTGACGGCGCAGTCGGCCGACGAGTTGACCGCCGAGCTGGACTTCGGCGCCGATACCCGGTTGCTGGCCAGCTTCCCCTATCCGCATCTGCTGACGGTGGAAGTGGGCCTGGCAGACCGGCGGCTGACCGTGCGCGCCACCGTCACCGCAACCGGGGAGACGGCCGTTCCGTTGTGCTTCGGCTTTCATCCGTATCTGCGCCTGCCGGACGTGGCCCGCGGGGAGTGGATCGTCGAGACGCCACCGCTTCGTCATCTGAGCCTGGACGAGAAGGGGCTGCCCACCGGCGAATCGGAAGAGCAGCCGGCGCGGGAAGAGCCGTTGGGCGACAACGCCTTTGACGATGCTTACGACGAGGTGGCCGATGGGGAGGTGTTCGCCGTGTCCGGCGGTGGGCGACGCCTGGAAGTGCACTTCGAGCGGGGGTATCCGGCGGCGCAGATCTTCGCGCCGCTGGCCGAGGACGTGATCTGTTTCGAGCCGATGACGGCGCCGACCGACGCGCTGCGCCGGGGTGGCTATCGGTCCGCGCACCCCGGCAAGCCAGCGGTCACCCAGTTCTCAATCCGGGTTTGAGCGACGGAGCGACAGGTGACCAGCCCCGGACACCCCCAGGTCGGACACATGATGCGCCACTTCGAAGTGGTGAAGTCACTCCTCGACGAAGAGGTTGAGCGGATGGGTGCCGAGTCGTTCGTGGTCAGCGATCAGGCGGGCACCGTCGAGGTGACACTCAATGGTCATCTGCGCCTCACCGATCTGCGTATCGATCCGCGAATCCTGGGCCTGGGCGCTGCAGAGGTTACCGCGCGGATCAACGAAGCCCTTGGCGCAGCAACCGATTTCGCGTGCGATTGCGTCGAAACCGACCTTGAAGAGCTGCACGGCCGGGTCGCCGAGGCCTTGGCCGAGCTGCGGGACTTGTCACCCCCGACGTAGGTCACACCCAGATGCGACGGTCTTCGCGGTGGGCCGATGGCGCCTCCAGCTCCGCGTTACCGTCGGCGCCCACGGTGTAGGGAAAGATCAGCCCGATTGCGACGCCCTCGCGATGTTCGGCCCGGATCTCGATGCCGTCCCGATTGGCCTCCGTCAAGCTCACGTTGAATGCGACGACGGCGGCGCGCAGGCTGTCTTTCAAATCGCCGAGGGCACGCCACTGCGCGTCGAGCTGGTCGGCGATCTGTAGCTCCCGAGCGCGTGGGTAGTTGGGCTGAATGGCTTGGCGCTCACCGCGAGTGGACACCGCGAGCGTGAACGGCAGGAACTCGCCCGCCGATGCGATGCGCTCCAGAGCGAATTCGACTGCAGCGTCGACCAGATCGTCAAGGTCGGCTTGCGCTTGTTCCGTCACGGTGTCTCGCCAGCCCATGCGCCTGAGGGTAGCCTGCGATCAGGACAGCTTTCGAAAGGTGCTGAGCATGGCCGACGCGCTGCGCGCCTACTGCGCCGAGCTCACGCACGCGTCCCAGGCGGCCACTGGAGCCGCGGGCGAGATCGACGGCCTGCGCGGCAAGCTGGGAACACAGATGGACAACCTGGCCCGGACCTGGACCGGGCAGGCGGCGACGGCCTATCTGAACGTGTGGACCGAGATCAACGACGAGTGCGGCCAGATGCTCGCCGACTTGCGCTGGATCGGGGAATCACTCGCCGCCGCCGCAGCGGGCTACTCGCAAATGGACAACAGCGGAGCGCAGGCCCTCGGCGGCGTCAGGCCTAGCGGTTCGGGCGGAGTCTGATCATGGCGCGGCGCACTGTCAACGAGGCCGAGCTGGTGGACGCGGCCGACGCGATGCGGCAGTTCTGTCAGGCCATGAAGGACCGACTCGACGAGGTGGCCACCGATTTGAAGGGTCTGCAGAGCAGTTGGGAAGGCGTCGCGTTCGACGCATTCCTCGAGCGGCTGCAGCACTGGCAGCGCTGGGCGGACGAGATGAGCGAGGTGGTGTTCGACATGCACCTCAATGCGCATATCGCGCACCGCAACTACATTCACAACGCCGAGGTCAACACTTCGATGTGGGGCGGATAGCGGCCGGGCTGTTTTTCGGCGGGTTAGCGGGCCCATAGTCGGAGGGAATCGCAGTGACGCGCAAGGAGTTTGGAAACGGGTCTGGTAGGGCTGCGAGCTGGCCGCGGTCGGTGGGCTCGTCGGTGGGGGCATAGAGCGCCCCCTCGGCGTAATAGGTGGTGTGCTCGGGCGGCAGATACTCGCGCACCAGGGGCAGATAGTCGGTGCCCAGCCAGGTCCACCAGATCGGGTTCGCGGGCAATCCCAAGATCCCATCGTCGTCGCGCAGCAACCCGCTGAGGTCCCAGCTGTGATCCGGAGGACCCGCGAGTTTGTGGTTACGCAAGACTTCGCCGGTGGCGAGCACACAGCCGCGTCGCCGGGCGTACTCGACGAAGAAGCGCCGCACGGTGTTTCGCCAGCGCGGGTCGTCCAACGGCTCGGCCACCATGCGGATGCTGTCGATCAGGATGCCCCCCCAATCAGGTGCGTACAGCCCTCCGTCGAGGACAGGCAGGGTCGCCGTAAAGGACGGCGAATAGAAACCCCCTTTGGATCGGCCATAGCTCGAGATGAAAGCTTCGTCCCCGTCACGGTCCAGCTTGTGCTGGTATGGGTAATACTCCCCGAAGCGGCGTGGAAGTGCTTCCGGCAGAAGCTTTCTCGCCAGCTCAAGCCAGAGCGTGGGCGCGTTGGGCGCCGAGGCCGGCGAGTACCAATGCAGGTCGAGGATACGGATCAGCTCGGCGGCGGGACGGGTTGCTTTACGGGCCGCCCTGGCGCCGAGGATGTCCTCGGTTTGCTCGTCGAATGCGACCCCACCCGCGGCAACTGCGAGGGCTTTGGCGAACCGCCGTGCGGGCCGCACCTCGGCGGGGTCGCTGCCCTCGACGACGACCTGCCAGCTGGTCGTGGGCTCCAGCACGTACGGCACCACGTCGTCGGGCACATCCTCGGGCTCGATCTCGTACGGCCCGAAGATGGTGAACGCGTATTTTTCCTGCTTACCGCGCAACACGGTCAACTCGTGATCGCCGCTGTCGCCGGCCGCCAGGCCAGGAACGGATTCGATGACCGCTTCCAGCTCTTCATCGTCGATGCGGGACGCCGCGTAGACCGTCAGGTCATAGGACATCGCGTGAGTACTCCGATTCGCGTGTAATCACAAAATCCCAGGTTGCCATAGAATCGATCCGCTAGTGCGAGAGTGAGGCGGGGGCCGCCGTGACCGACGTTGATCCAGAACTGTTCTACGACGCGGCCGCTGCATACAAGGAGAACAGCGATCACACCGCCGCCGCGCTGGGCAAGCTCACCGGGGTGGATCCCTCGACCGCTGCCGGAACGCACGGGGTTGGTCCACAGTGGGCGACGGCCTACGACACGGCAGCCGACGAGGTCGGCCAGATCGCCTACCGGCTGGTAAATGTCTTCAGCAACTTGGGAAGCCTGCTCCGCCAGGACGGCGTCAATCACGACGAGACGGAAGAGGCCTCCACGCTCAACCAACGTGACGCTTACGGCGCGCCGATTACCCCGCCCGGCGAATCCGCCGGGACCTACATTGAGGCTGCCGTGAAGGTGGGTTCGGTGGCCGGGGGCGGCGACCCCGAGCCGCCGCATTGGGATCTGGTACGCGGTCAAATCGTCGATGGCTGGCCCGACGGGCACCCTGACCGCGCGCTGGCCGCGTCGACGGCGTGGGAGACGTTTGGTCACGATCTGGTCCATATCGACGATCAGCCCGGGGCGGCGGAACAACGACTCATTGTCGACGTTCAGGCGGCCGAAATCGACTTCGTCGTTGCGCGACTCAACGAGGCCCGCGGACTCAGCACCGATGTGGCCGGCGCCTGCGGCGACATGTCGCGTGCGGCCAAGGACTACGGAAAAGAACTCAAGTCCGTCAAGGACGACATGAGGTCCATCGTCAACTACCTGCACATGATCTTGACCATCTTGGATGCCTACCCCCCGGTGTTGCGCCCAATGACCGAGGCGATCAAGCAAACGTTCATCGCGACGGCCGTCACTCAGATCAACGGGCTCAATGCCGCGCTCCGGGTGACCGCGACCTCGTCGATGAAGGACCTGGGATCGGCGGGCACGGCGATGGGCGCTGCGCTGCCTGCGATCAAGTCGTTGCTGACGCTCGTGCCGCGCAACGTCAACCCCACGCCCGCGCAGCGGGTCAACGAGAACCGACACAAGGGCGCCCGCGCCGAGGCGCTCGCCGGCATCGACCCAAATGTGCCGAAGACGCCGATCCAGGTGATCGACCAGGATACGGGTGAACGGAGAACCCGCATTCCAGACGAGATCGATCGAGACGCGGGCGTGGTGCGTGAGGTCAAGAACGTACAAAGGCTCACAGCGACCCAGCAGATCCGTGACATGGCGCAGTGGGCGAAAGAAAACGGCTATAAATTCGTCATCGTCGTGGACAAGGGTCGCACTGACTACACCGGACTGGTAGAGACAATGAAAACGAAGTATGGGTTGGACGTGGAAATCGACAGTAGCACGAACCTGTCATGACGAACTACGAGGATGACCCCGAGGCGTGGCCCGAGTACCGGCGTGCGATGAAGCGCCAGCTCGACGAAGCGGATATCCCCGAAGACACTGTGTGGCAATTGGTTAACTCACGCTACGACTACCCGCAAGCCGTGCCGATCATGGTCGACTGGCTCCAACACCTCGACGAACGAGTTCCACCCGGCGAAGCGCGCCGGTCAATGCGGGTGGGCTTGATCCGCAATCTGATCACCAAGAATGCGAAGGGCAATCGCGCCGCTGCTGACATCCTGTTCCATCAATTTGAGGTGGAGCCACCGTTATCGAACGAGGAACTCGAGGCCACTGGATTTGCGCTGGCCCAAGTAGCGGACCGCTCCGACTTCCCGCGAGTGGCGGCCCTGATCCGCTCCGAGCGCGACTTTCCCACCAAATCGGTACTGGTTGAGTGGCTCGGCCGATTCAAAACCGAAGAAGCCAAAGAGATTGCTGTTAGCCAACTTCCGAATCCTGGAACACGGATTCAGGCCATGCGCGCTCTGGTGCGCCAGAAGGCCACCGGGGTGCGTGACGCGGTCGCCGTATACCTCGACAACGAACACGAGGTCTTCCGCAAGGAAGCACGCAAGACCCTCGACAAGCTTCCAAAAGAATAGGGCCTCTGATGAGGTCCCCCGGCGAGCCCGAGACCTGGCCGGAGTCCCAGCAGGCGATGAAACGCGCACTAGACGCCGCCGACATTCCCGAAGACACCGTCTGGGAACTGATGAACTCGCGCTTCGACTATCCGCAAGCGGTCCCGATTATTGTCGACTGGTTACAACATCTCGATCAACGCGTCCCGCCCGATGAAGACCGTCGAGCATGGCGTGTTGGGTTGATACGCAACCTCATAACCAAACACGCAAAGGGTAACCGCGCAGCCACCGACATCCTGTTTCACCAGTTCGACATCGACCCGCCGCTCAGCAACGAAGAACTCGAAGCCACAGCCTTCGCGCTGGCCAAAGTCTGTGAACGGTCGGACTTCCCGCGGGTTGCCGCTCTCATCCGCTCCGATAGGTATTTTCCCGCAAAATCTCAGTTGGTGAACTGGATAGGCCAATTCAAGACCGAGGAGGCGAAACAGCTCGCCGTTAGCCAGCTCAACGATCCCAGAACACGGTCCGCCGCCATGCGCGCCCTGGTGTGTCAGAAGGCTACCGGCGTGCGTGATGCGGTCGCCGTGTACCTCGACAACGAACACGAAGTCTTTCGTACGGAAGCACGCAAGGCCCTCGACAAGCTTCCGAAGGAATAGGAATCTCTCGTGAGGTCGCCCGGCGAGCCCGACACCTGGCCGAAGTCCGAACAGGCCATGAAACGTGAACTCGACGCAGCTGGCATCCCCGAAGACACCGTCTGGGAGCTTATGAATTCGCGCTTCGACTACCCGCAAGCCGTCCCGATCATGGTCGATTGGCTACAGCACGTCGACGAACGCATCCCGCCCGACGAAGACCGGCGTGCGTGGCGCGTTGGGTTGGTACGCAACCTGATCACCAAACACGCCAAGGGGAATCGTGCGGCCGCCGATATTCTATTTCACCAATTCGACATCGAGCCTCGCTTGAGCAATGAAGAGCTCGAGGCTACGGGCTTTGCGCTGGCCCAAGTCGCGGACCGCTCTGACTTCCCACGCGTGGCCGCACTGATTCGATCGGAGCGCGATTTTCCTGCCAAATCGGCATTGGTCCAGTGGCTGGGACAGGTCAAAACCGAAGACGCCAAAGAGCTTGCCGTTAGCCAACTTCCGGATCCCGGGACACGAATTCAGGCCATGCGCGCCCTAGTGCGCCAGAAGGCCACCGGCGTGCGCGACGCTGTCGCGGTATACCTCGACAACGAACACGAAGTCTTCCGCAAGGAAGCACGCAAGACCCTCGACAAACTTCCCGAAGATTGAATGTCCCGGCCGGAATGAGTAGTTATAGCGACGACCCCGAGACCTGGCCAGAATATCGCCGGGCGATAAAGCGCGAACTCGACGAAGCAGGCATCCCCGAAGACACCGTGTGGCAGCTGGTTAACTCTCGCAACGACTATCCGCAAGCCGTCCCGATCATGATCGATTGGTTGCAGCACATCGATGAGCGCGTCCCTGCGGGAGAGGACCGACAAACGCTGCGCGAGGGTCTGGTTCGCAACTTGATTACCAAGCACGCCAAAGGAAACCGCGCCGCCATCGATATCTTGTTTCACCAGCTCGAGATCGAACCTGGTCAGCGGGGGTTGTCTCTTA
>NZ_MBET01000022.1:0-757 GCF_001954215.1 Mycobacterium sp. IS-2888 | reverse complement strand
TCCGCCCGGATCGCCCATTCGAACGAGGCGAGGTCTGGGTATTCGCGCATCAACTGTCCGCATTCGTCGAGCACCGCTTCGATTCGGTCGATGACGTTGCCCGGGCGCTGTGCAGCCTGCCGCAGGCGGGGCATGGACGCGTCGGCCCGGGCCGAAATCGTCGCCTGCATCAGTTCCGACTTGTTGGGAAAGTAGTTGTACAAGCTGGAGCTCGTCACGTTCGCCATGCGGGCTATCTCACGGATCGTGGCTTTTGAGTAGCCGACGTCGCCCACGCAGCGCATTGCCGCGGCGATGATTCGTCGGCGAGTCTCTTCGGCATTCGCGCCCACCGGACGCCCGAGCTGCGACGGCGTGGTGGTCATGCACCTCCGCGGGAGCCGGAAGTCGTTGGTCGGTCGAATATATTCGACCACATATCAGCGAGGACCCGACCCACCATGACCCGAACACAGCTGGGCCGCCCCGTGGGCGCCAGTGGCGAGGAAACTCGCCGGCGGATCATCGTGGCAACCATGAGGTGTGTGGCCGAGGTCGGCTATTCGAAGGCCACGATCCGTGAGATAGCCCGCATGGCGAACGTGACGAGCTCCAGCTTGTACAACTACTTTCCCAACAAGTCGGAACTGATGCAGGCGACGATTTCGGCCCGGGCCGACGCGTCCATGCCCCGCCTGCGGCAGGCTGCACAGCGCCCGGGCAACGTCATCGACCGAATCGAAGCGGTGCTCGACGAATGCGGACAGTTGATGCGCGA
>NZ_MBET01000021.1:0-68870 GCF_001954215.1 Mycobacterium sp. IS-2888 | reverse complement strand
TTCGAGCCCGTCACCGTCCAAACCGCCGCCCCCGGTGACGATCACCCAAATCGTGCCGCCACCGCCGGCACCGCCGCCACCACCGCCACCGGACGTGCCCTCCAACGGGCCCGGGGATCCGGCGCCGAACCAGCCCGACGATCCCGAGGTGCCGCCGCCGCCGCCGGGGGCACCCGATGGAATCGTCGGCGTCGCGCCGCACGCGGTGATCATTTCGATCCGGCAGTCTTCGCGGGCCTACGAACCCGCCAATCCGGGTCCGGGCGGCATGGAGGGACGCAAGAAGGCCGGGGCGCTCGGCATCGGTGCGGGCATCGGAATGCCTTGCGGGGCAGCGCCAATCAGCGACGCCACGATGGTTCCGTGCGCGTCGCAGTCCGTCAGCCCGTCACCGCTCATGATGTAGTCGCCGCCGGCGACGACCGGCAACCGCCGGCTCGGGTTGACGCCGGTGTCGATGACGGCCACCGGCACGCCGTTACCGGTCGAGTATTGCCAAGCCTTGCTGACGTTCAGCATCGTGAACCCGGGCGCGGGCAGGGCCACGTTCGGATCGGCGACCGTAATCGTCCGGGCACAGGCGAAGCTTTGCCGCATCGGCTGATCCGGGGCGGGCTTGCCGTCGGCCGGTACGCGGCCGGGGTCGACGATCGGCGGCGGAATCGCCTGCGCCGCAGGAAGGCTCGCTAACAGCGCAACGAGCAGGCTCGTCAATGTCATCGCGGCGATCCGTTGTGGTGCGGCCCGCAGCGCACCCCGGGTCCCGAGAGCAATCCGGGTCATCGCATGCGCACCCAGGTGAACAATCCACCGATCCAGGCCGCCAGCGGCAGGGCCGCGATGATCGCGGCTATCTCCACCCACTCGGCGATCATCCGCACCAGCGGGGTGAACCTGGTGATCGGCACCAGCAGCGCGGCGAGCAGACCGGCACCGCCGAACGCGGCCAATACCAGTGCGCCCCACAGCACGGAGTACTCGGAGGCGGCAGGCTCGTGCACAACGTATTTGACGACGCCGACGCACGTCGCGGCCGCGGCGCCACACACCAGGGCGATAGCCTGCCGCTTGTCGGCGAACGCGCGTCCGCGGCTGATGAAGATCACCACGAACAGTCCGGCCAGCACCGCGGCCGCCACGCTCTTACCGCGGCCGGGCATCAACGTGGCCCACACCGCGGCGGGCAGCGTCAGCCCGGCCCCGACGCAAATTCCGGTCAGGACGTTATTCGCGCGCGTCGCCGCCGTCGCGATCAGCGCACCGCGCGGGGTGGTGTCCGGATTCACTTCTTCGTCGGCGCCCTCGTCGACGGGCGCCACCGCATCGACCGGGAGGCCGGCGCTGCGACGGAACAGATCGCGCCCCGTGATCGATCCGAAGTACGGTGGCCGGATCCGCGCCACCCACAGGGCGATCGTCGGGGCCATGGTCAGCAGCAGCAGCAAGACAACCAGGGTGCACATTCCAAGCCACTGGGCGGGAATCGGCCACCACATCCGTGCCGCGGCTGCCGCCCCACCGAGGACGAGCACCGTCACCACCGTCGCCGCCACATTGGCGTGGCGCCCCGTGACCGTGGCGATTCCACACGTCAGCACCGCGGCCGCCAGGGCCGCGATGAACACATGCGCCGAACCAAGGCGGCCGGGCGCCCCGAACGCGACGGCTGCCGAGAGCAGGGGTAGCGCGAGCCAACCGAGCCCGTCGACCATGTCGGTGCGATCCGGCCACCACCGCCACACTGTCCAGGCGCCGCCACCGATCAGCACACCGGCGGTGCCGGTCACGATGGCCGGCAGCAAGGAGTCGGTCGAGAGCCGTTGGCGCAGAGCCAATCCCAGCACCGTCGCGCAGGCCATCGCGAGGATGATCAAAGCCACGTGGGCGGCGGTTTGGACGGTGACGGGCTCGAACAATCTCTTGCCCATGCGGGCCAGTCCGGTGGACAACGATTCGTACTGCGGCTCGAAGGACTCACCTTCCACCGCGGGGACCAGTGCCAGGGTGGCGCCGTCCTCGACGCCGAGTTCGTCGAGCGTTTTGGTGACGTCCAGTCGCACGCCGTTGGCTTTGTGCAGTTCGTACCCGATGCCGGGCTCGAGCCCCGTCAGACCCCGGCGCTTGAGCTCGTCGTTAAGGAGCTCGACGACGTTGTCGATGAAGACCTCGATCGGCACCGAAGCCGGATATACCTGCGAAACGAGGTGTTCTCCACATACGACCGCAACCGCACAACGCGCCGGAAACGACACTTTCGCCATTAGTGCGGCCTGTCGGCATCTGGAATGTATTTGTCGGCCAATGCTGCGGTGATCTCGAATAGCCGCAATCGTGTTTTCTTGTTCAACTCGTGCTGCGTGTCAATTATCCCGCCTTTCGCGAGATACGGGTCGTACGGCATGAATTCGACGGACGCGCCCGATTGCTCGAATCGCTCGGTGAGGTAAGCGCGCGCCTCGCGATCATATTTATCGCGGCTGTCGTTCAGGATGACCATGCTGCGGGACACCAGTTCGTGGTAACCCATCGACCGCAACAGGTCGATCGCGCGGGTGACCGGCAGCGAAGTGTCGGCCGTCAACCCGGACACGAAGACCAGCGTGTCGCACGAGTCGAGAACCGCCTTCATCACCGGATGTTCCAGATCATCGGAGGTGTCCACAACGATGACGGTGTGCGTGCGGCGCAGCCGCGCCAGCACCCCGGTGAACATCGAAGCCACCAGCGGCCGCGGCTGGTCCGAAGCTCGGTTCCCGGCCAGCACGTCGAGCCCAAGGTTGTTCTGTCCCAAGTGCTCTCGGATGTCCGCATAGCCCTGCACGTCGGTGTCGTTGAGCACGGCCGCGTAGTCGCCCGGCGGGTTTTCGTCGATGCGCCCGGCCAGCGTCCCGAAGCCGGGAGCCGCGTCGATGGCCACGACGTTTTCGGGCCGGCATTCGCGGAACACCGCCCCGATGCAGGCGGTCATCGTGGTCTTTCCGACGCCGCCCTTTCCGGACACCACCCCGATGACGTACTGCTTGCGGATGTGGCGCCGGATCCGCTCCACCAATTCGCGATAATGTCTTTCGGCGGGCGATTCGCCAAAGTTAATGGCTCGGAAAGATGCCCGATATACAAATTTGCGCCAACCGCTACCCGGCGGAATTTTGCGGGGTGCGACCATATCGGAGATACGTAATGTTCCCGATACCGAGTTCGGGTTTTGGTGGCGAGCGGAGGGTGCTTCTCTCCGAGTCGGTCCGCCCTGTTCAGGTGAATTGGATGAGGCCGTCCACGGATTTGTCACGATGCCGATGCTATCATTTTCGCGATACCTCTCGACTAGACAACTTTACGGTACGAATACCATTCCCGGTCGGCCGGCAGGCGCCGCACCATGTGGTTGATCGCGGAAGCGATGTGGCTCTTGGTACCCGGGGCGATGATGGTCCACTGCTTGCCCGCGGCGGAGACTTGTTCGACGACCAGCCGTCCTTCCGGCGTATCGATGATAGTCACCCCGCCCTGGTCGACGAAGGTCCGTGTGGGCCGGCCGGTGTCCACTCCGGCCTGGATCGCGACGATCGAGGCCTGGGCTGAACGGGCTGGGTCGGCGGCCAGCTCGAGCATGTGCAACTGATCGGGCTCGAGGTCTTGCTTTCTGCAGAATCTGCGCAACTCGTCCAGGCTGGTCGCGGCGGCGCGCATGGCTTCCGCGTCCAGGGTGACGGGCCGCAGCGACGCGGCTGTATTGGAGCCGCACAGCCGCTCGATCTGCGCGTTGAGTGCCGCGTTGGCGCTGCCTTCACTGCTCGTGATTCCCGCGCCGCTGAGCCGGACGATGTCGGCCGAGCGCTCCATGGCGACCCACCATTGCGCGAACCTCGCGAGCAGTACCTTCGGCGGATCGTCGTCGTCGGGCAGGCGGAAGTAGATGATCAGTCCGATGTCGCGGCGGGACACGACGGTCAGCCACTCCAGCACCGTGCTGTCCACGGCGCCCGTTTCGTCGATCACGCCGGCGGCCAGCAGTTCGGCGGCCACGGGATGTTGTAACGCCATGTGCTTGCGCTCGACGCTGGGCAGGTGCGGCCGCAGCCCCAGCTCGGGAGCCAGCACCTCAATACCGCTGAGGACCTGAAGGGCCCACAGCCCGTCCAATGTGGTGGTTAACACGGTGTTCCCTTGACGCAGACCCTAGGGGCGCACGCGTCCGCGCACGCCCCCCTCGCTGCCGTTGTTGCGGGCTAGACGCCGAAGAGCGGTCCCATCCCTACATCGGTGGCGATCGCGTCCTGATGGACGTTGTCCACCGTGTGGGCGTGCAGGCTCACGGTTTGGATCAGGCCCTCCAGCCCGTGCAGCATCTGCTGCTGCGCGTCGAAGAACGACGTCGCACCATGGCCCTGGAAGAAGTCAGCGAGGGCCTGCGTGAGGTGCAGGACATCGTCGTGGATCTCCATCAGCTGGGCCGCCTGTGTCCCGATGTCGCCGGAGAGGCCGCTAACGGCGGCGTGGTTGTAGACGATGTGATCTGTCATGTCAGTGGTTCCTTACTTAGAAAACGCCTGGGGTGGAATTGATCGGGGGTTGATTTAGGTTGACTGCGTGCCCCCGCCGAACACACCGGCGAGGTTGTGGGCTGAGTCGGCTTCGTGGTTTTCCATCATCACCGCGGCCTGGCCCAGGCCGTGCGCCAACCGGTTACCGCCGTTCATCGCCTGCTGCAGATCGTGGCTGATCTGACCGGCGGTGTTAAGTGAAGTCGCCCCGGCCTGACCGGACCACCCCGTGGCGCTGATGATGTTCTCGTGGCCACTCAAATACTGATTGACAATGGCGGCTGCCTCTTGCAGTCGCGATTCGATCCGTTGCTGTGTGCTACGCAGGAGCTCCGGCGTAACAATGAGGCTGCTTGGCATGCGTTTCTCCCTCGATGTTCTATGCTCCCGAGCCGGGATATGGGTAGAAGTTTAGACAGGTATGGGCCGCTGTCACTTCAGTTCAATTATTTCATCCACAGGTTCTGAGCTGGGCGTTTGCCCAAACGCCAGTAACGCCATGTCAGAAGCGGCGAGCAGATAGCTTTAGCGCGCTGCCAATGATCGTCAAAGGCCGCTCGCCCTGTCGGCCAGGCCGTCACCGTCGGAATCGGTCAGCCGGATGTTCCAGTGTCCGTCGCCGTCGGTGTCCACATACCCGGTCGCGCCGTTCTCGCCGGCGCACAGCACGCGGTCGGCGACACCGTTTCCGTCGGTATCGAGCAATCGATCGTCGGGGCGGCCGTGCCCGTCGAAGTTGACCAGGGGACCGCCGGTGTGTTCGACGCCGTCGAGTGAGTACCAGCGCAGCTGGCCGCCGCGGTCGACGGCGACCGCCCATGTCCCCGACCCATCGTCGGTGAAGTAGCTCTCGGGGGTGCCGTCGTTGTCGAGGTCGAGCACGGCGTGGTCGGCGATTCCGTCACCGTCGAAATCGGCCAGCGCATCGTCGCGCATTCCGTCACCGTCGAAGTCCAGGCCGACGGCGTCGAAGCGGCCGTCTCCGTCGAGGTCGAGGTCCGGCTGGCCGTGCCAGATGGCCGCTGCGCCCTGATCTCCCGCCAAGCAGTAATCCACGAATTGTCGGACGCCCGGTGTGCGCTACGGGTTCCGCCGCGATCGCCACCACGCCAGCAGCTCGGCGGATGCCTCCTCGGTGGTCAACGGGCCGCGTTCCAGCCGCAGCTCTTTGAGAAAGCGCCACGCCTCCCCGACCTGCGGACCCGCCGGGATGTCGAGCAACTCCATGATCTGGTTGCCGTCCAGGTCGGGCCGCACCCGCGCAAGGTCCTCCTTGGCCGCCAGCTCGGCGATCCGCGCCTCCAGCCGGTCGTAGCTGGCCTGCAGGCGCGCGGCCCGCCGCTTGTTGCGGGTCGTGCAGTCGGCCCGGACGAGCTTGTGCAGCCGCGGCAGCAGCGGCCCGGCGTCGGTGACGTAGCGGCGCACCGCGGAGTCGGTCCACTTGCCGTCGCCGTAGCCGTGGAATCGCAGATGCAGATACACCAGCTGCGAAACGTCGTCGACCATCTGTTTGGAGTACTTCAGCGCCCGCAGCCGCTTCCGGGCCATCTTCGCACCGACCACCTCGTGGTGGTGGAAACTGACGCCGCCGTTCGGCTCGTGCCGCCGCGTGGCCGGCTTGCCGATGTCATGCAGCAACGCGGCCCAGCGCAGCACCAGATCCGGGCCGCCTTCGGGGCGTGGGCCTTCCAGCGCGATCGCCTGCCGCAGCACGGTCAACGAATGTTGGTAGACGTCCTTGTGCTGATGATGTTCGTCGATGGCCATCTGCATGCCGCCGACCTCGGGCAGCACCACCTCGCCCATCCCGGTCTGCACCAGCAGGTCGATACCGGCGACGGGGTCGTCGCCGAGTAGCAGCTTGTCCAGCTCGGCGGCGACCCGCTCGGCGCTGATCCGGTCCAGCTGCGGTGCCATCTCTTCGATCGCCGTCCGCACCCGCGGCGCGACGGTGAAGCCGAGTTGCGATACGAATCGCGCGGCGCGCAACATCCGCAGCGGGTCGTCGCCGAAGGACACCGACGGAGCCGACGGGGTGTCCAGCACGCGCGCGCGCAGCGCCGCCAAACCGCCCAGGGGATCAAGGAATTCACCCGGCCCGGTCGGCGTCACGCGCACGGCCATCGCGTTCACGGTGAAGTCGCGGCGCACCAGATCGTCCTCGAGCCGGTCGCCGAACCGCACCTCGGGATTGCGCGACACCTGGTCGTAGCTGTCGGCGCGAAAGGTCGTGATCTCGAGGCGATAGTCGCCCTTGCCGACTCCGACCGTTCCGAACGCGATGCCGGTGTCCCACACGCTGTCCGCCCACGGCCGCACGAACTGTTGCACCTGTTCCGGATGCGCGTCGGTGGTGAAGTCAAGGTCTGGAGAGCTCAACCGGCCCAGCAATGCATCCCGCACCGAACCGCCGACCAGATACAACTCGTGGCCCGCGTCGGCGAAGGCCGACCCGAGCTCACGCAACACGGGGGCGTGCCGGTTCAGCGCGACCGCCGCGGCGGTCAGCAGATCGGCATCGGCTTGGGACACGTTCGATCAGCGTAGTGGGTTGGGCGCGGTGACGACTTGGGCCGGGACGGGGGAAGCGATCGTGCTCCGCCGGCGCTATCGGGAGGCGAATTGATTCCTCGGGGCCCGCGGGTAGTCTTCCGTGCAAGAAACTATGAATGGCGTTGGCCAATGCGACCAAGGCATTGAGGATTCGCGGTGCACCTCCGGTACATAAGCCAAGGCGCATTAATCATGTTCGCCGGTGGCGACCCTTGGAAAGTCAACGCCACCCTGCAAAGTGGCCGGCCAGCCCAAATCTCCGATCTCGCACAGGCATTTCATGACGCGGGCCGGTCCACCGAGCAAGCTGAAAGCGCATTCCGCCAGGCACGAACCCGGTTCGACAAGGCTTGGACTCGCGAGAATGGCGAGAACCCAATCAACGACTCGGCCGAAGTGCAGCGCGCGACCACCAGCCTGGGCCTGCAAGCGAGCCAGCTCCCCAAAATCGGCGCCGATCTGGAAAACGTCGCCGCCTCCCTGGCTGAGGCACAACGATCCGGCAGTCACGAAATCGGAAATTTGGAAAGCCAACTGCAAAGGATCGACGAGCAGATTGGCGAAGCCGTCGAGATGGAGAGAGATCCCAACTTAACCGCACATGAGCGACAGTTACTCGACGACCACATCAACGGTCTTGAACAGCGCGCGATCGACGACACCAAGGCATCGCTTTCAAAGCTCGAAGGCATCCGCGATCGATATTCTGACCTGCTGCGCCTCTCGATGACCAACCTGCGAGAGCAAGACGGATACGACCCGTCGTTCGTCCGTGGGCTAGGCGACCCGATACCGGAATCAACCGGACAAGATGAGCAACGCCGTCAAAACCAAATCGAAGCGTTCAAGCAGGTCTTCGGCCGTGAACCGTCGTCGGCAGCTGATTGGGACACGGCGGCAGCTCTCGACCCCCACAGTTACGATCCCAAATATCAGGGCGTCGGGCCGCAAATTGAGGTAGTGAAGATCCGCCCCGTGCCCGGACAGGGCGTGGTCCGTGTCTCGCAGTGGATTGCGCAGCGGGATGTGACAAGCTATCCATTCCCCAATCGCGATTTGGGAAATAACAGGGGCCCTAATTCACACTTCGACCCGGAGGATACCAAGGTTACGACGTATATCGACTACGAGAATGGCGTCGTGGTGCTGCGCCAGAATCCATCTGTCGAGGAGACCTCGGCCGGCACACCCGGGCAGGTGAAAGTTGGCACGCCCCATGGCAGCGTTACCCAACTGACTGACGGCTCAGTGCGGGTCAAATACGACGCTGGCAATCCTTTCGCGCCAAGCATCACGGCAGATCCAAACGGGCCGTTCGCGGGCCATACGGTAACGGTCAATGGTGACCTCGTTTTCACCCCCGGCCCGGAAGGCGTGCAAGTTAACGGAACACGCACTGACTACCCGTCGCTCGAGGTGTATCAAGATCTACCGGGAGGCGGAACGCGCACGGTGCTGATCGACCCCGCGCAGTCTGGGAGTTCATCGGGACCGGCTCTGAATCTGCCGTTCCATCACGATGTCGGCCCACTCGGCGGCAAGGCTTTCGCGCCGTTCGACACCGGTGGATGGAATCCCAAGTACGACGTGCCAATTCCGTTGCCGCCGACGGAGTTCGGTCCAGTCACCAGCCCGCCATCAGTGCCGCCGCTGCCCACCGGTGGCGCAGTTCCGGCTTGATAGTGACAGGAAAGCCACATGCCGACTTTTGTCCGACCGCATGGCCTCGACGCCCGTACCTGGCGCACGGCGACCTGGACGGCGCCGTTCGTGGTCCAAATCGTTCTGGGGTTGCTGCTCGTGGCCTTGTGGTTGCTGGGCAAGTGGCCGTACGCGACGCATAGCGCACACGCGGGTGAGCGGACCTGGATGCTGACGGCAACCGCCATCACAACTTTGGCGTCATTGGTCACCAGCGCACTACTTATGAGGTCACCGTCGGCCCGTCATCGCGGTCTGTCGCTCAGCCTCGCCGGGTCTTCGGCCGTCGTCGTTCTCGGTGGAATCCTTTTTGCTTTCCTGGTATTGCGCTGAAAGGGCTCGGATGACCGAAGAATCGGTGATCGACACGTCGAAGAGTCGTTATGGCCCAATCAGTTTCGTCGCGGCCTTCGCCAACGTATTCGTGGTGGAGGTAGTCACTTGGCTTTTTGTGCTCCCGATGCCCCCACTCGCGCTAATCGTGTTCCCCGCATCGTTGGTTTACACGGTGCTCTGCGCCGTTGTTGTGAAGGCTCCCGGGAAAATCGGCCAGGCCGGCCGCGGAATGCTGGTCGGCAGTTTGGCAGGACCGCTGTCGCTGATCATCTTTATTCCAGCTTTTATCATCGCGCACGCCATCGGCCCGATCTGACAAATTCGATTACCCCCGGCGGGGTGAGCGGCGAGTATGTCCGGAGGCCCAGCACGTGCCAGCTACTATCGCTTGGGTGTCGGATGGCGAACAAGCCAAACCGCGTCGACGCCGGGGGAGGCGCCGGCGCCGTGGTGCTCCAGATTCGGCCGAGAACCTTACGAACGGCCAAGCGGCCGCTGACGCGGCGGTGACCAAACCACGCCGATCGCGCTCGTCGCGCCGCGTGCCGGACCGGCTGCGCACCGTGCACGAAACATCCGCCGGCGGGCTGGTCATCGACGGTCTCGACGGGCCCCGCGACAGCCAGGTTGCGGCCCTTATCGGTCGCATCGATCGACGCGGACGGATGCTGTGGTCGCTGCCCAAGGGCCACATCGAGCAGGGCGAGACCGCCGAACAGACCGCGATTCGTGAGGTTGCCGAGGAGACGGGAATACGGGGCAGCGTGCTGGCGGCGCTGGGGCGCATCGACTATTGGTTTGTCACCGATGGCCGCCGGGTGCACAAGACCGTGCACCACTATTTAATGCGTTTCTCCGGCGGCGAGCTCTCGGACGAGGACCTCGAAGTCGCCGAAGTTGCGTGGGTGCCGATGCGCGAACTGCCGTCGAGGCTCGCCTACGCAGACGAGCGTCGCTTGGCCGAGGTCGCCGACGAACTGATCGACAAGTTGCAGAGCGACGGTCCCGCCGCGCTTCCGCCGCTGCCGCCCAGCTCGCCCCGGCGCCGCCCGCAGACGCATTCGCGCACCCGGCATTCCGACAAACCTGCCGGCCGGAAGAACGGTCACGGGCCGGGGCCGTGATTGTGCCGCGACTCTGCTGGACGGGCCTGGTGCGCATTGCCGCCGTGGTCGGCATGGTGGCCGGTTTTGCGGTACTGCTCAACGGGCCCGTCATCGCGCCGCGCGCAGCCGCCGGCGAACCCGGGTCGACGCCGTTTGTCCGTATCCGCATCGACCAGGTGACCCCGGATGTGGTCACGACGACGAGTCAACCGGTCGTCACGGTCAGCGGCGTGGTGATCAACATTGGCGACCGTCCGGTCCGCGACGTCATGGTCCGGCTCGAGCACGCCGCGCCCGTCGCCGCGTCGGCGGGCTTACGCACCACCCTGGACGGTGGCACCGACCAATACCAGCCGGCAGCGGATTTCCTGACAGTCGCACCGGAACTACAGCGCGGTCAACAAGCCGCCTTCACCCTGTCCGTCCCGCTGCGGTCGTTGAGCAAGCCGTCGTTGGGCATCGATCAGCCCGGGATCTACCCAATCCTGGTCAATGCCAACGGAACTCCCGACTACGGCGCCCCCGCCCGGCTCGACAACGCACGCTTCCTGCTGCCGGTGATCGGTGTGCCGCCCGACCAAGCCGACGACCTGGGCTCGGCCGTTGCGCCCGATACGTCGAAACCCGTGTGGATCACGATGCTGTGGCCGCTGGCCGATCGGCCCCGGTTGGCCCCGGGCGCGCCCGGCGGCACCATTCCGGTCCGGCTCGTCGACGACGACTTGGCCACCTCGCTGGCCACCGGTGGTCGGCTGGACATCCTGCTCTCGGCGGCCGAGGTCGCCACAAGCCACGACGTCGACCCCGACGGCGCGGTCGGACGCGCACTGTGCTTGGCGGTCGACCCGGATCTGCTGGTCACCGTCAACGCGATGACGAGTGGCTACGTCGTGTCGAACTCGCCCGACCTCGCCGCTCAACAACCAGGTAGCCCCACCCACCCGGGGACCGGTCAGGCCGCTGCGACGGTGTGGATGAACCGGTTACGTGCGCTGGCGCACCGCACCTGCGTCACCCCGCTGCCCTACGCGCAAGCCGACCTCGACGCCTTGCAGCGCGTCAACGATCAGGGGCTGAGCGGGATCGCCACCAACGGCGTCGGCGACATCGTCGACCACATTCTCGACGTCCCCTCCGCCCGCGGGGCCACCCTGCTGCCCGACGGCCCGTTGACCAACCGAGCGGTCGACTTGCTCAGTGCCAACGACAGCACCGTCGCCATCGCGGCAGCCGACCTGGCCGCCCAGGACTCCGCCAGCGACTTGCCCACGACCGTCGACACGAAACCCCGGCGATTGTCGCCCCAGGTGGTGCTGGCGCCGTTCGACCCGGCCGTCGGCGCGGCGCTGGCCGGAGCGGGGACCGACCCCACGGTGCCTACCTATCTGGACTCGTCGCTGACGGTCCGGCTCGCGCACGACTCGGAGACCGCCCGGCGCCAGGACGCGCTGGGTTCCATGTTCTGGCACTCCCTGCAGCATGACGCCGCGCCGCGCACCCAGATCCTGGTTCCGCCGGCGACATGGCACCTGCAGGCCGACGACGCGCAGGTGATCCTGACCGCGCTGGCCACGACGATCCATTCCGGCCTGGCGATACCCCGCCCACTGCCCGCGATGATCGCGGAGGCCGCGGCCCACAACGAGGCGCCGGGGCCGACGGACGCCTACCTGTCGGCCCGTGGCCGCTTCGGCGACGACGTGACCGCCGACATCGGTCACCAGGTTGGCAGGCTGTGGGGGCTGACGTCGGCGCTGACGACCGACGAGCGCACCGGCCTGACCGGCATCCAATACACCGCTCCCCTGCGCGAGGACATGCTGCGTGCGCTCAGCGAAGCGGAACCGCCGGACACCCGCAACCAGCTGGCCGCGCAGCGCCTAGCGGTGGTCGGCACAACCATCAACGACTTGTTCGGTGCCGTCACGATCGTCAACCCGGGCGGCTCCTACACCCTGGCCACCGAGCACAGCCCGCTCCCGCTGGCGCTGCACAATGGCCTCGCCGTCCCCATTCGGGTGCGGCTACACGTCGACGCCCCGCCCGGGATGAACGTCTCCGACGTCGGGCAGATCGAACTGCCGCCGGGATACTTGCCGCTGCGGGTGCCCATCGAGGTGAACTTCACTCAGCGGGTCGCCATCGACGTGGCGCTGCGGACGCCGGACGGCCTGCGGCTGGGCGAGCCGGTGCGCTTGTCCGTGCACTCCAACGCCTACGGGAAAGTGCTGTTCGCGATCACGCTGAGCGCGGCGGCGATCCTGGTGCTGCTGGCCGGACGGCGGCTGTGGCACCGATTCCGCGGCCAGCCCGACCGCGCCGACCTGGACCGGCCCGACCCACCCGACCACCGACCCGCCCGTTCGCGAGGCGAGATCCCCGATCGGGTCGATCAAGAGCACCGAGTATGAAACCCGCCTACCGGCGACCCCAGCCGCGGCCGGGTACCCGCGGACCCGCCTCGCCGCCGACTGGGCCGCTGCCCCCGGTGCCGGAGCTGGCACGGCGACGACCCGAACTGTCCGACGCCGCGCTGGTGTCGCGCTCGTGGGCGATGGCGTTCGCCACGCTGATCAGCCGGATCACCGGATTCGCCCGCATCGTGCTGCTGGCCGCCATCCTGGGCGCCGCGCTGTCCAGTGCCTTCTCGGTGGCCAACCAGCTGCCGAACCTGGTCGCCGCACTGGTGCTGGAGGCGACGTTCACGGCGATTTTTGTTCCGGTGCTGGCCCGTGCCGAGCAAGACGACCCCGACGGCGGCGCGGCGTTCGTGCGGCGCCTGGTCACGCTGACCACAGCGCTTCTGCTGTTTGCGACGGCGCTGTCGGTGGTCGCCGCACCGCTGCTGGTCCGCCTGATGCTCGGCCGCGCTCCTCAGGTCAACGAACCCCTGACGACGGCCTTCGCCTACCTGTTGCTGCCGCAGGTGCTCGCCTACGGCCTTACCTCGGTATTCATGGCAATCCTCAATACCCGCAACGTGTTTGGGCCGACGGCATGGGCGCCGGTCGTCAACAACGTCGTCGCGCTCGCAACCCTGGGTGTGTATCTGGCGGTCCCCGGTGAACTTTCGGTCGATCCCGTTCGGATGGGCAACGCCAAGCTCCTGGTGCTCGGCGTCGGCACCACCGCGGGCGTGTTCGCGCAGACCGCGGTCCTGCTGATTGCGCTGCGGCGCGAGCGGGTCAGCCTGCGCCCCCTGTGGGGAATCGACCAGCGGCTCAAGCGATTCGGCGCGATGGCCGCCGCGATGGTGCTCTACGTGCTGATCAGCCAGCTCGGCCTGGTGGTCGGCAACCAAATCGCCAGCACCGCAGCCGCTTCCGGACCGGCGATCTACAACTACACCTGGCTCGTGCTGATGTTGCCGTTCGGCATGATCGGTGTGACGGTGTTGACCGTCGTGACCCCACGGCTGAGCCGCAACGCCGCCGCCGACGACACCCGGGCGGTGCTGGCCGACCTGTCGCTGGCCACCCGACTGACCTTGATCACGCTCATTCCGATCGTGGCGTTCATGACCGTCGGCGGGCCCGCGATCGGCAGCGCACTGTTCGCCTACGGGCACTTCGGGGGGGTCGACGCCGGATACCTGGGTGCCGCGATCGCGCTGTCGGCATTCACGTTAATCCCTTACGGGCTGGTGCTTTTGCAGCTGCGGGTGTTCTACGCGCGCGAACAGCCGTGGACGCCGATCGTGATCATCCTCGTCATCACGGCCGTCAAGATCGTCGGCTCGGTGCTGGCCCCGCACCTCACCGGCGACCCCAAGCTGGTGGCCGGTTTCCTCGGGCTGGCCAACGGCATCGGTTTCCTCGCCGGCGCGGTCGTCGGCTACCAGTTGTTGCGGCGCGCGCTGCTGCCCCGCGGCGGCCACCCGGTCGGCGTCCGGGAGGTGCGCACGGTCCTGGTGACGGTTGCCGCGTCGTTGCTGGCCGCGTTGATTGCCCATGTGGTCGACCGGCTGCTGGGGCTGAGCGACCTGACGGCCCACGGCGGCGCCGCCGGTTCGCTGCTGCGACTACTGGTCCTGGCGACCATCATGCTGCCGATCATGGCCACGGTCATGGTCCGCGCGCGCGTCCCCGAGGCCCAGGCGGCGATGGGCGCCGTCAGTCGCCGGATCCGGGCGCGCAGCGGGCGCTGGGAGCAACCGCCTGCGCGTCGCACGGCGGCTGTACCGGATCGATCGTCTCACCGCCGGCCCGTCACGTACCCTGAGCAGAGGAATTCGTCCCCGCCGGGGGTAGGTGCGGTCCAGGAGCCGATCCGGCGCAGGCCTCCGGAGCGGGCCGACAGCGTCCGGATAGCGAAAGGACCGGAGGTGACCGACCGCCCAGTAGACAGCGCCGCATCCGGCCCCGCGTCAGGCGGCAAGTTACCGCGTCCGGTTGCCGACGACTTCGAGCCCGACATTCCGGCCCCCGATATTCCGGCCAAACCCGATTCCGCGGCGCCGCGGCCGTCCGACCAGCGCAACGGCGATCTCAACAGCGAGGCCGCACGCGGGCCGATACCGTTCGATGCGCCCCGCGAACGAAGCGCGGAATCGTCGACGTCCACCGACGACGTCCACCTGGTGCCCGGCGCTCGCATCGCCGGCGGCCGCTATCGGCTCCTCGTCTTCCACGGCGGGGCTCCGCCCCTGCAGTTCTGGCAGGCGCTCGACACAGCGCTGGACCGGCAAGTGGCGCTCACGTTCGTCGATCCCGACGGGGCGCTGCCGCATGACGTGCTGCAGGAGGTCCTCGCCCGCACGCTGCGGCTGAGCAGGATCGACAAGCCCGGTGTCGCCCGAGTGCTCGACGTCGTGCACACGGGATTCGGTGGCTTGGTGGTCGCGGAGTGGATTCGCGGCGGCTCGCTGCAGGAGGTGGCCGACACCGCGCCGTCGCCGATCGGCGCCATCCGGGCGATGCAGTCACTAGCCGCCGCCGCGGACGCGGCCCACCGCGCCGGGGTTGCCCTGTCGATCGATCACCCCAGCCGGGTGCGCGTCAGCATCGAGGGCGACGTGGTGCTGGCCTACCCGGCGACCATGCCCGACGCCAATCCGCAGGACGACATCCGCGGAATCGGCGCCGCGCTCTACGCCCTGCTCGTCAATCGTTGGCCCCTTCCGGAGCACGGGGTCCGCAGCGGACTGGCACCGGCCGACCGCGATTCCTCGGGCCTGCCCGTCGAACCCACGGTCATCGACCGCGACATCCCCTTCCAGATCTCGGCGGTCGCAGTTCGCGCGGTTCAGGAAGACGGCGGAATCCGCAGTGCGTCAACACTTTTGAATCTGTTGCAGCAGGCGACCGCGGTGGCGGACCGCACCGAGGTGCTCGGGCCCGTCGACGACTCACCCATTGCGCCGAGCCCCCGCGAACCCGCCGGTCCGCTGGACGAGGCCACGTTCGCGCGACGACGTCGCAACGTGCTGATCGGGGTGGGCGCCGGCGTCGTCGTCCTCGTAGTGGCGCTGTTGGTGCTGGCGTCGGTGGTGAGCAAGATCTTCGGCAACGTCGGCGGCGGCCTCAACAAGGACGAGCTCGGCCTCAACGGGCCGTCGTCGTCGACCAGCTCTTCGGCCCCCAGCTCCGCTCCGGCGGGCACTGTCGTCAAGCCCACCAGGGCGTCCGTTTACTCCCCTGACGGTGATGCCGACAATGCGGGTACGGCCGGGCAGGCGATCGACGGCGACCCCACCACCGCCTGGGCTACCGAGGTCTACACCGACGCCGTTCCGTTCCCCAGTTTCAAGCAGGGCGAAGGGTTGATGCTGCAGCTGCCCAACCCGACCGTCGTCGGCCAAGTCACGATCGACACCCCGAGCAGCGGGACCAAAGTCGAGATCAGGGCGTCGTCCACCCAGACGCCGTCGAAGCTGGAGGACACCACCGTGCTCGCCCCGGCGTTCACGCTCAAACCCGGCCACAACGTCATTCCGGTCAAGGCCGGGTCGCCGACCTCGAATCTGCTGGTGTGGATTTCCACGCTGGGAACCACCAACGGCAAGAGCCAGGCCGGTTTCTTCGAGATCACCGTTCAAGCCGCATCCTGACGGCGCTCACAGACCCGGGGTGCGGTGAAGTGCCTCGCGATCACCTATTGGTTACTGTCCGGCCGTGGGTCTGGGGGGAGAGGTCGAGCGCGAACGCAGCGACGCCGAGCTGCTCGCCGCCCACGTCGCCGGCGACCGCTATGCGTTCAGCGAACTGTTCCATCGTCATAGCCGGCAGCTGCACCGCCTGGCCCGGTTGACCACCCGCACCCCCGAGGACGCCGAAGACGCGCTGCAGGACGCCATGCTCTCGGCCCATCGCGGCGCGGGTTCGTTCCGGCACGACGCCGCGGTCGGAAGCTGGCTGCATCGCATCGTGGTCAACGCCTGCCTGGATCGGCTGCGGCGCACCAAGACGCAGCGGACCGTGCCGCTCGAGGATGTCTACCCGGTGGCGGATCGCAGCGCGCAGGTCGAAACGGCGATGTTGGTGCAGCGCGCCCTGGGTCGACTCCCAATCGAACAACGGGCCGCGATCGTGGCGGTCGACATGCTGGGCTGTTCGGTTGCCGACACCGCACGGCTGCTCGGCATCCCCGAGGGCACCGTCAAGAGCCGATGCGCCCGCGGCCGGGTTCGCCTGGCCGAGCTGCTCGGCTACCTCAACACCGGTGCCCATGCCGCACCCGACGCTCCAGCCGGTCAGGCGTGACGGTTCAGTGGGCCGCATGTGGCCATCGGTCTGTGCATGACGGACACTGGGACGGATGGGTGAAGCCGAGAACGATCCCGCGGATCATGGTGCGGCGGCAGCAGATCCACCGCTGACGGTCGAGCGGCTCGCCGACTTGCAGGCCGGCCTGCTGGACGACGATGCCGCTGCCCGGGTACGCGGACAAGTCCGCGCCAACCCCGAGGCCGAGAACGTCCTTCGTGCGCTGAATCAGGTGCGCCGCGATGTCGCCGACGCCGGCGCGGCGGCCCCCGAGGCTCCCCCCGAGGTCGTCGCCCGGATCACCGCGGCGCTGTCGTCGGCCGACCCACGCGGCGCCCCCGCGGCACACTCCGCCCGGCCGCGGCCGCGCCGGCGCGGGGTCGCCGCGGGTGTGGCCGGTTTGTGCGCGGTGCTGGCGGCGATCGGCATCGGCACGGCGGCGCTGATCAACGCGCCCGCGCCGATACCGAGCACGGCGGTCACCGCCGAGCACATCACCGTGTCGACGCCGCCGATGGTGGTGCCGCTGTCGCAGGACGAGATCCTCTCCCTACTCGACCGCCGACCCGAGTACGGCCCGCTCACCGACCCGTCTCGTCGCGCGTCCTGCCTGAGCGGCCTGGGCTATCCGGCTTCCACGCAGGTGCTGGGAGCACGGCCGATCGACATCAACGCCCGGCCCGGCGTCCTGCTCGTGCTGCCTGGCGATACACCCAACAACCTGGCGGTCTTCGCGGTCGCACTGAACTGCAGCGCGGCCGATACCGGCCTGCTGGCCAACACGCAAGTCCCCCGCCCTTAGTGTGATGCCACGTGTTGCGCGCCCCAGCGGGAACAGCAATGCCTACGCTGGCGTTCGACACAACGACGCCCTGTACTCCGAAAGGCCCGCATGACCGCCGCCCCGTCCGCTCCTGACCCCATTCACGACGTCATCGTCATCGGTTCCGGTCCCGCCGGGTACACCGCGGCCCTGTATGCCGCCCGCGCACAGCTGGCACCACTGGTCTTCGAGGGGACCTCGTTCGGTGGCGCGTTGATGACCACCACCGACGTGGAGAACTACCCCGGCTTCCGTGACGGAATCACCGGCCCGGAGTTGATGGACGAGATGCGCGAGCAGGCACTGCGCTTCGGAGCGGACCTGCGGATGGAGGACGTCGAGTCGGTGTCGCTGGACGGACCGGTCAAGTCGGTCGTGACGGCGGAGGGCGAAACCCACCGCGCCCGGGCCGTCATTTTGGCGATGGGCGCCGCGGCGCGCTACCTGCAGGTCCCCGGCGAACAGGAGTTGCTGGGCCGCGGGGTGAGTTCGTGTGCCACCTGCGACGGGTTCTTCTTCCGGGACCAGCACATCGCCGTCATCGGCGGCGGCGACTCCGCGATGGAGGAAGCCCTGTTCCTGACCCGGTTCGCCACCACCGTGACGCTGGTGCATCGCCGCGAGGAGTTCCGGGCATCGAAAATCATGCTGAATCGCGCCCGCAACAACGACAAGATCAAGTTCGTCACCAACCACACCGTCGCCGCGGTGGAGGGCGACACGACGGTGACCGGATTGCGGCTGCGCCACACCGTGACTGGTGAACAAACCACGCTGCCGGTGACCGGCGTCTTCGTCGCGATCGGCCACGAGCCACGTTCGGCGTTGGTACGCGACGTCGTCGATGTCGACACCGACGGATACGTGCTCGTCAAGGGGCGCACCACCAGCACGTCGCTGGAGGGTGTGTTCGCGGCAGGCGACCTGGTGGACCGCACGTATCGGCAGGCGGTCACCGCCGCCGGCAGCGGTTGCGCCGCGGCGATCGACGCCGAGCGGTGGCTGGCCGAGCACGAAGAGTCAGACGCGGCCGGCGAGACACAGCAGCTGACCGTAGGAACACATTGATGGGAGCGTCACGATGACCGAAAACGCCGGCGGCACAATAGAAGTCTCCGACTCGTCCTTCTCAACCGAAGTGTTGTCCAGCAATAAGCCTGTGCTGGTTGACTTTTGGGCAACCTGGTGCGGGCCGTGCAAGATGGTCGCGCCCGTGCTCGAAGAAATCGCCGCCGAACGCGCCGAACACCTCACCGTCGCCAAGCTCGACGTCGACGCGAACCCCGAAACGGCGCGCGACTTCGAAGTAGTGTCGATCCCCACAATGATTCTGTTCAAGGACGGTCAGCCGGTGAAACGTATAGTCGGCGCCAAGGGCAAAGCCGCCTTGTTGCGTGAGCTTTCCGACGCCGTTCCCAACCTCGCCTGAACCCCGATCCGCGTCGCGGCACGAGGCCGCCGCTTAGCCTGGGGTTTTCCGAAAATCGAGAAGGATCTGCGACAATACCGGTTAGCTCTAACCCGTATTTCCAGCCTGTCAGTCCGTCCCGGAGGGCCCTTGGTATGCCGAGTCCGCGCCGCGAAAACGGCGACGCGCTGCGCTGTGGTGACCGCAGCGCTGCTGTGACCGAAATCCGGGCGGCGCTGGCTGCGCTGAACCTGCTGGACAATTCCGAGGAAGACCTGACCACCGGCAGGCATGTGGCCCTCGAACTGTTCGACTCCGAGCTCGACCAGGCCGTACGCGCCTTCCAGCAGCACCGTGGACTGCTGGTGGACGGCATTGTCGGCGAGGCCACTTATCGGGCGTTGAAAGAGGCGTCCTACCGGCTCGGCGCGCGCACGCTGTATCACCAATTCGGCGCCCCCCTGTACGGCGACGATGTCGCGACCCTGCAGGCTCGGCTACAGGACCTCGGCTTCTACACCGGCCTGGTCGACGGCTACTTCGGTTTGCAGACGCACAACGCGTTGATGTCGTACCAACGCGAGTACGGGCTCGCCGCCGACGGCATCTGCGGCCCGGAAACGTTGCGCTCCTTGTACTTTCTGAGTTCGCGGGTCAGCGGCGGCTCGCCCCACGCGATTCGCGAGGAAGAACTGGTGCGCCGATCGGGGCCCAAACTCTCGGGCAAGCGGATCATCATCGATCCCGGCCGCGGGGGCGCGGATCACGGCTTGATCTGCCACGGCCCGAACGGACCCATCAGCGAAGCAGACGTGTTGTGGGACTTGGCAAGCCGGCTTGAGGGGCGGATGACGGCCATCGGCATGGAGACCTTTCTATCCCGGCCGACCAATCGCAGCCCGTCGGATACCGAACGTGCCGCGACGGCCAACAACGTCGGCGCGGACCTGATGATCAGCCTGCGCTGCGAGGCTCAGCGCAGCCCTTCCGCCAACGGCGTCGCGTCATTTCATTTCGGCAACTCGCATGGATCGGTGTCTACCATCGGCCGCAATCTCGCCGACTTCATTCAGCGAGAAGTGGTGGCCCGCACCGGTTTACGGGATTGCCGCACACATGGCCGAACATGGGATCTGCTCCGGCTCACGCGGATGCCGACGGTTCAGGTCGACGTCGGTTACATCACCAATCCACGCGACCGGGACATGCTGGTGTCGACGCACACCCGCGACGCGATCGCCGAAGGTATCCTCGCCGCGGTGAAGCGGCTGTATCTGCTGGGCAAGAACGATAGGCCCACCGGCACCTTCACCTTCGCCGAGCTGCTGGCCCACGAATTATCGGTGGAACGCACAACCAGGCTCGGCGGTTCCTAACCCTGCTGGGGCGGCGGCTACGTATTCGTGGCCGTCGACCCGGCGCCGACCGGCTGCTCGAGCTGGGCATTGGCCAGCAAGCGCTCCAGCGCCGCCTCCACCTCAGCCTTCCAGCCCAGCCCCTTGTCGAGCTCGAGCCGCAGCCGAGGGAAGTACGTATGTGGCGCCACCACAACGAAACCCACGTCCTTCAAGAACTCCGCATCGATGACGCAGTGTTCAACGGTGCAGTCGCCGAGGGCTTCCAGCACCGGGCGCACACCGGGATCGACCATGCGGGGGTCCTGTAACTCCGACGCGGCGGGCGTGCGGCCGAAAGCTTCCAGCGCCCGCACCCCGCGCCGCACCAGCTCGTCGATGACGCGGGCCAACAGGCTGTGCGGCAAGTCGTCTGCGGCCTGTCCGGGCTCGATCCCCATCGACGTCAGCAACACCGCATCGGCGGATACCGGCGCGGTAGGAAACCGCTGTGCCCGCGGAACCGCTCGCGGCGGTGCGTAGAGGACATAGCCGAGGCACGGCGGCTCGGCGTGGCTGCGTTCGTCGGGCACCGCCGTCGCGACCTGACCGCACGAGCCCCACTCCAGCATCACCATCGACAACCAGGCTTCTTTTTCGAATTCCGGATCGGCGAGGTGGTCCTGGTTACCGAGAGTCGCGGGGTCGACCTCCCAGAAGACGCAGCGGCGCGCATGCTTCGGAAGATGCTCGAAGGCTTCGAGCCGCAGCGGTGAGATTCGAGCAGACACTAGCCTCCTGGCTTCCGTGCGTACCGCAGACCCGGATATCCCCAGGCTGACATGCACCGGCAACCCCTCCAGGATAGGAGAGTTTGCCTTCGCGGGGCCAGTGTTCGCGCAGCCTCGTGACCCGCCCGGCCCGGCCCGCGGTCCAGCCGGGTGCGCCGGTCCGTTCAACTCCGAAAATCGTTGTCGCCCAGTGGTTCTCCGGCACAGCGCCCTGGCCGCAGCGGGTTGATTCGAGCCGGGAACCCGGCCGGTGTCACAGTGACGTAATTACACCGTGTGGCTGATCATGGGTTGGGCGGGGTCATCACGTCGATGATCCGCTGCAGGTCTTCGACCGAGGCAAACTCCACGACGATCCGCCCCTTGCGTTTGCCAAGGCTGACCGTGACGCGCGTATCGAAGGTATTCGACAGCCGGTCAGCAACGTCCTGGAGGCCCGGCATCTGGATTGGTTTGCGCCGCGGAGGCGCAGGCTTGTGCCCCTCCCCGCGATTGGCCAGCGTGACCGCTTCCTCGGTGGCGCGCACCGACAGACCCTCCGCGACGATCCGGCTGGCCAGCTCTTCCTGCGCCTCGGGGCCGGCCTCGAGGGACAGCAGCGCCCGGGCATGGCCGGCCGACAGCACCCCCGCCGCCACTCGACGCTGGACCGCGATCGGCAGCTTGAGCAAGCGGATCATGTTGGTGATCAGCGGCCGCGATCGGCCGATGCGGGTCGCCAGTTCGTCGTGGGTGACATCGAACTCGTCGAGCAGCTGCTGGTAGGCCGCCGCCTCTTCCAGAGGGTTCAGCTGCACCCGATGGATGTTCTCGAGCAGGGCGTCCCGCAGCAGGGTGTCATCCGCGGTCTCGCGGACGATGGCCGGAATGGTGGCCAGGCCCGCCTCCTGGGCGGCCCGCCAGCGCCGCTCCCCCATGACGATCTGGTAGCGCGCGCCGCTCGTCGCCCCGGGCACCGCCCGCACCACGATGGGCTGCAAGAGGCCGAACTCGCGGATGGAGTGCACGAGTTCGGCCAGCGCCTCCTCGTCGAAGACCTGCCGTGGCTGGCGTGGATTGGCCTCGATGTCGGCCGGCGCGATCTCGCGATACACCGCCCCCACCCCGGCGGCGTCCGGCGCCGATCCACCGATCAACACGTCGGCGGCCGCATCCCCCATCCGGGGGCCAAGGGTCGCCGGGCCCGAGTCGCCCTCAGCCGGACCGGTGGGAATCAGCGAAGCCAAGCCCCGGCCAAGGCCGCCCTTCCTGCGTAACGGCTGCGTCATGATCGTCCCTTCGGTAGTCAGTCGCGTAGCGCGAGTTCGCGGCTCGCGTCCAGATAGCTCATCGCCCCGCGCGAGCCCGGGTCGTAGTCGATGATCGTCATGCTGTAGCCGGGCGCCTCCGAGACCTTGACGCTGCGCGGGATCACCGTGCGCAGCACCTTGCTTCCGAAGTACCGGCGCACCTCTTCGGCCACCTGGTCCGCCAGCTTGGTCCGCCCGTCGTACATCGTGAGGATCACGGTGGTCACGTCGAGCCGGGGATTCAAATGGGCCTTCACCATTTCGATATTCCGCATCAGCTGTGACACACCCTCGAGCGCGTAGTACTCGCACTGAATCGGGATCATCACCTCGGGCGCGGCGACGAGCGCGTTGATGGTCAACAACCCCAGTGACGGGGGGCAGTCGACAAAGACGTAGTCGAAGTCGAACTGGTCGAGCGCGGCCAAAGCGTTACGCAATCGGTTCTCGCGCGCAACCATGCTCACCAATTCGATCTCGGCACCGGCCAGGTCGATCGTGGACGGGACACAGAACAGCCGCTCGCTGTGTGGGCTGCGGCGCAGCGCGTCCTGCAGCGAGACCTCGCCGAGGAGGACCTCATACGACGACGGCGTGCCGGCCTGCCGGTCGGTGATCCCGAGCGCCGTGCTCGCATTGCCCTGCGGATCGAGATCGATCACGAGTGTCTTGAGCCCCTGGACGGCGAGCGCGGCGGCGAGGTTGACCGCCGTGGTGGTTTTACCGACGCCGCCCTTTTGGTTCGCGACGGTGAAGACGCGTCGGTGATCCGGCCTGCGCAACGGCGGGTACGTGGTGTGGAGGACCCGCATCGCGCGCTCGGCGGCGGCCCCGATCGGGGTGTCGTATTCCTCCGATGTTTCACGTGAAACATGCGGCACCGCGTCCGCCGGGTCGTCGTACTCGGTGGCGCTCGCCTGTCCAGGCGCGACGCCCGACGCGGGCGGCGGGGCGGCGGGCCAGTCTCGCGGAGAACTCATCGATGTCCCCTGTTCCCCGTTCGTGCCGACCCCTGCCGCGGCTGGCTTGCGCGTCGCGCTAAGACCACGGTTGCGGGCGGACGCAAATAGTTCGCGCCACATGTGACCACCCTGGCATCAACGGCGCCGGACGCCGCCATCACACGCCGATGCGCCTGGAGTTCGTCCGGGGCGCGCTCACCCTTGATGGCCACCATCCGACCGCCGGGCCGTAGCAACGGCATACTCCACTTCGTCAACTTGTCCAATGCTGCAACCGCTCGCGACACAGCCGCGTCCCTTCCCCCGTACCGTTCCCGCACCCAAGGTTCCTCGGCCCGGCCGCGCACCACCTCGACGGCCAACCCTAGTTCGGCCACCACCTCATTGAGAAACTCGCTCCGACGCAATAGCGGTTCGAGGAGAACGACCCGGAGGTCGGGCCGCGCAATCGCCAACGGGATCCCCGGCAGCCCGGCGCCGCTGCCGATGTCCACCACCCGATCCCCCGGATCCAGGAGCTCGCCGACGGCGACACTGTTGAGCAGATGACGGTCCCACACCCGGCCCACCTCGCGCAGTCCGAGGAGGCCTCGTTCCACCCCGGCCGACGCCAACAGTTCGGCGTACCGCTGTGCAATAGATATATGTGGCCCGAAGATCGCGGCGGCGTCCGGCGGCGGTAACGACTCGGCAGGGGTTGCCGGCGCGGCAGGATCTAGCGTCCCCTCGCAACGGCCGACATGTTTCACGTGAAACATCCCTCTGGTCTTCGTGCCGCCGCGGCGCAATCGCCGCGGCGAACTACACCGCTGTAACTCCTAGTCGAGCAGGACCACGACGCGGCGCGACGGCTCCGCGCCCTCGCTCTCGCTGTGCACCCCGGGGACCGCCGCGACGGCGTCGTGGACGATCTTGCGCTCGAACGGAGTCATCGGGGCGAGCTCCTCCCGCTCGCCGCTGTCTAGCACGCGTCGCGCGACCTTGTCGCCCAGCGCGGCCAACTCCTCGCGGCGCCGGCGACGCCAGCTCGCGATGTCGAGCATGAGCCGGCTCCGCACACCGGTCTTCTGGTGCACGGCCAGCCGGGTGAGCTCCTGCAGCGCGTCGAGCACCTCGCCGGTCCGGCCAACCAACTTGTTCAGGTCGTCGCTCCCGTCGATGCTTACCACCGCGCGGTTGCCCTCGACGTCCAGATCGATGTCGCCGTCGAAGTCCAATAGGTCAAGCAACTCCTCGAGGTAGTCCCCGGCGATTTCCCCCTCGGCGACCAACCGCTCCTCCAAGGCGTCGCCTTCGTCGGCGGCCCCTTCCGCTGGCGCCCCGTTCTCGTTGACGTCCTCAACCGACGGTTCGACGTCAACGTCGGGCTCGGTGATGTGTGCGTCCGTCATGCCTTTCTCTCCCTCATCCACGGGTCCCCGTTTTCTCTCGCCAGTCCGAAGCGGTCCCCTAGCCTGTGGAACCCTCGTCAGCGTTTGCGTTTCTTCGGTCGCGCTCCCGGCCGCGGAGTGCGATTGCCCGGAGCGTTGTTTCGTGTGCCGGGCTTCGATTTGTCTGCCTGTTCCGTTGTCTCGGCTTGCCGATCTTCGGCGCCATCGGAGTCCGCCTTTGGCGCCGCCGGCTCCGCGTCGTCATCGGCGACCGTCGCCGAGCCATTAGCGCTTGGCGGGGTCGGCTTCGGGTTGCGCTTGGGCTTCGCGCCGGGCGCCGGCGCGTTGGCCGCCCGGCGCTTGATGACTTCCTGCTTCTTGGCTTCGTCCTCTTTCTCGATCATGCCGAACACGTAGTGCTGCTGGCCGAAGGTCCAGATGTTGTTCGAGAACCAATACAGGATGATCGCGAGCGGCAGGAACGGCCCACCGACCACCACACCGAGCGGAAACACGTACAGCGCAAGCTTGTTCATCATCGCGGTCTGCGGGTTGGCCGCCGCCTCTGCGCTCTGCCGCGCGATCGATGCCCGGCTGTTGAAGTAGGTTGCGATGCCGGCGAGGATCATCACGGGGACGCCGACCGCGACTACCGCGGGGCGACTGAAATCGGTGAAAGCCTCCATGCCCGTGCGCTGTGTCATGGACGCACCGATCGGCGCACCAAACAGGTTGGCGTCCAGGAAGTGCTGCACCTCGAGCGGGCTGAACATGTAGTTGCCGGTAAGCCGGTTTTGGATCACCGAAAGGTGGGGCTGACCGAATCCGCCCTGCGTTCGGTTGAACGACCGCAGCACGTGATACAGCCCCAGGAACACGGGGATCTGCGCCAGCATCGGCAAGCAGCCCAGGATCGGATTGAAGCCGTGCTCGCGCTGCAGCTTCTGCATCTCGAGCGCCATCCGCTGGCGGTCCTTGCCGTACTTTTTTTGCAGCGCCTTGATCTGTGGCTGCAGCTCCTGCATCTGCCGGGTGGTGCGGATCTGACGCACGAACGGCTTGTACAGCAAGGCTCGCAGGGTGAACACCAAGAACATCACCGCCAGGGCCCAGGCGAAGAAGTTCGATGGGCCCAGCAGCGCCGCGAACAACTTGTACCAAACCCACATGATCCACGACACCGGGTAGTAGATGATGTCGAGGCTGAAAAAATCAAACAAAAGATCCGCTCTCCCCTCGCGCCCCTGGCGCATCCCGGACGTCGCTCGCGTCCTCGAAGTTCGCCCGGCATCCGCGGCGCTCCGGTATCGGGTCCCATCCTCCCCGATGCCATGGGCCGCACTTGGCGAGCCTGACCGCCGCCAACCAGCTGCCGCGAATCAAGCCGTACTCGGTGAGCGCATCGACCGCGTACTGGCTACACGTCGGAACGAAACGACACGTCGGCGGTCGCAGCGGCGAAACCATGTGCCGGTACGTCTGGATGAGAAAAATCAGCAACCACGCGGCGGTCCTGCCCGAACCCCCGACTACCGCGCGCGCCGGCGCCGCCCGATTCACCGCCGCGTCCCTGCCAGCTCAGAACCGCGTCGCAGAGCGGTTCGCAGCTCCTGGGTCAGCCGCGCCGATGACGCTTGCCGACTACTCGGGAGCGCACGGATCACCACCAGATCGGATTGATCGAGATCGCCCAGCAGGCTTCGCGCCACATGCCGCAACCGGCGCGCGACCCGGTGACGGTCGACGGCCGACCCCACCGCCTTCCCGATGATCAGCCCCACCCGCGGGCCGCTATTGCCGTGGGTGCGCCGGCGGAAGTAGACGACGACGTCGGACTGCACCAGGCGCGCCCCGCATTTGACGGTCGCGTCGAACTCAGTCGACCGCCTCATACGGTTGCGTGCGGGAAGCACCGCCAAAACCTGACGTTGCGATCAGGCAGACAGCGCGCGTCGGCCCTTACGGCGCCGGTTGGACACGATCGAACGCCCCGCACGGGTCCGCATCCGCAAGCGGAAGCCATGCACGCGGGCTCGGCGCCGGTTGTTCGGCTGGAAGGTCCGCTTGCCCTTGGCCACGGCGTTCTCCTCGTTGTGTCTCGCTCAAAGCTTTCCCAACCATCCGGCCGCTCACGATTCGCAACCGCGGGGGTTCGTGTGTCGGTCGAAGCTGGTCTCGCTACTGGCCGGCGCGGTCCCCAGGCAGGTTCACCTAGGTCGCAGCCGTATCGCCGACTTTCGGGCGACTGTTTGAGGGTACTGATGCGCCTTCGCTGGGTCAAACTTGGCCTGCCCCAACGGACCCACACCCAACCGGCGCGAAAACATTCGTTCTCGGCGGCCCGATCCCGACCGAAACCGCACCGGATCGAAGCACGCCCCAAAGAACTTTAAATAACCCGATTGGAATGCAGCAGAACGGTTGGCAGCCGCACGGAAAACTGTTAGCTTCGGGCATGCCGTTTCAGCGTGAGGCGGCGCTCGACAACGAAGCGAGGATGGCGGATCAACTAGCTGCCTAGGCGACCCACGTGGGTTGCCACCAGCATGGAGATCGCGGGCCGTCGCCGTAAGGCTGTGGCTCGTTTACGCTCATCCTGTCCACACCTGTGTATAACTATGTGGACAGCTGCTTTGTCGCCAAGCTGGCAGTTCCTCGACGTCGGACCAGGGAGATACGTCGTTGACCGATGACCCCGGTTCAACTTTCACGACAGTGTGGAACGCGGTCGTCTCTGAGCTCAACGGCGAACCCACCGCAGACGGCGTCGCCACCAATCGCACGACGCTTGTCGCCCCCCTGACCCCTCAGCAAAGGGCATGGCTGAACCTGGTCCAACCACTGACCATCGTCGAGGGGTTTGCTCTGCTGTCGGTGCCGAGCAGTTTCGTCCAGAACGAGATCGAACGTCATCTGCGCGAACCCATCACCGACGCGCTGAGTCGCCGGCTCGGCCAGCAAGTCCAACTTGGGGTGCGCATCGCCCCGCCCGCGGAAGACGGCGACGACGCCGTCCTGCCTCAAACCGACATCTTCGTCGACGACACCGACCTCGAAACGTCAAGTGACATCGACGAGGCTGACGAAAACGGGGAACCCGTCATCGACGACGAGCAGGGTTGGCCCAACTACTTCACCGAGCGTCCCCACATCATCGACCCGGCCATCGCGGGCGGAACCAGCCTCAACCGCCGCTACACCTTCGACACCTTCGTCATCGGTGCTTCCAACCGGTTCGCGCACGCGGCGGCACTCGCGATCGCCGAGGCGCCCGCCCGCGCGTACAACCCGCTGTTCATCTGGGGCGAATCCGGCCTCGGCAAGACACATCTGTTGCACGCGGCCGGCAACTACGCGCAGCGGCTGTTCCCGGGGATGCGGGTCAAGTACGTCTCCACCGAGGAATTCACCAACGACTTCATCAACTCGCTTCGCGACGACCGCAAGGTCGCGTTCAAGCGCAGCTACCGCGACGTCGACGTGCTGCTGGTCGATGACATCCAGTTCATCGAAGGCAAAGAAGGTATCCAGGAGGAGTTCTTCCACACCTTCAACACGCTGCACAACGCGAACAAGCAGATCGTCATCTCGTCCGACCGCCCGCCCAAGCAACTCGCGACGCTGGAAGACCGGCTGCGGACGCGGTTCGAGTGGGGCCTGATCACCGACGTGCAACCGCCCGAACTGGAGACCCGCATCGCCATCTTGCGGAAAAAGGCGCAGATGGAGCGCCTCGCGGTGCCCGACGACGTACTCGAGCTCATCGCCAGCAGCATCGAACGCAACATCCGCGAGCTTGAGGGCGCCCTGATCCGGGTGACGGCGTTCGCGTCGTTGAACAAGACCCCGATCGACAAGGCGCTGGCCGAGATTGTGCTTCGTGACCTGATCGCCGATGCCAGCACCATGCAAATCAGCGCGGCGACGATCATGGCCGCCACCGCCGAATACTTCGACACCACAGTCGAAGAGCTCCGCGGCCCGGGCAAGACCCGCGCGCTGGCTCAATCACGACAAATCGCCATGTATCTGTGCCGCGAACTCACCGACCTCTCGTTGCCCAAGATCGGCCAAGCGTTCGGCCGTGATCACACCACGGTCATGTACGCCCAGCGAAAGATCTTGTCCGAGATGGCCGAGCGTCGCGAGGTGTTCGATCACGTCAAGGAACTCACCACGCGCATCCGTCAGCGGTCCAAGCGCTGATTCCGGCCGCTTCCCGTCATCTTTTTTCAAAAAACTTCTCGCTCCCCTGTAACACCAGCCACACGTCGAAGTTGTGCGCAGCGCTGTGTACAACCCCGTCAAACACCGGTGCACCGATCGCGCCTCGGTCCACACCCGTCATTCATCCCCACCGGCCCAACACACGCCACACAGTTCTCAACGCTGTCATCCACACCCCGGCTCGCGCCCTAGCTGCTTGAAGCCCACGCTGTCCCCAGAATCCACACCCCTTATTACTGTTACTGAGTTATCTCCGTTGTTTCTTCTTTGAAGTACAGCGCTGGGGAGGCTTCGTTACGCTGGGCTCGCAAGGCCCGCGGTGACCGGGCTTGTCGGGCTTTGCGATTAGCTTTCAAGATGGCCTCCGAAGATCTACGGTTGTTCTTCGACTGCTAGCGACGGGCGGCTAGCCAACCTTGGTTTCGAACACTCGGCAGGTGAAGGGACGCTATGGACGCGGCGACGACAACAGCTGGCCTCACCGATCTGAAGTTTCGTGTGGTGCGAGAGTCTTTCGCCGACGCGGTGTCGTGGGTGGCGAAGAACCTGCCGACCAGACCTGCGGTTCCTGTGCTTTCGGGCGTGTTGTTGACGGGCTCGGATGAGGGCCTGACAATCTCGGGCTTCGACTACGAGGTGTCCGCCGAGGCACAGGTTGCGGCCGAAATAGCTTCTCCCGGAAGCGTTTTGGTGTCTGGGCGGTTGTTGTCGGACATTACCCGGGCGTTGCCGGACAAACCGGTGGACTTCTACGTGGACGGTAATCGCGTCGCGTTGACGTGCGGAAATGCCAGGTTTTCGCTGCCGACGATGGCGGTTGAGGATTACCCGACGCTGCCCGCGTTGCCGGACGATACCGGGAGCCTTCCGTCGGAACTGTTCGCCGAGGCGATCGGTCAGGTTGCCATCGCGGCCGGCCGGGATGACACGCTGCCGATGCTGACCGGGATTCGGGTCGAGATCTCGGGCGACACCGTAGTTCTGGCCGCGACCGACAGGTTCCGGCTGGCGGTTCGCGAGCTGACATGGACGGCATTGTCGCCCGATGTCGAGGCCGCGGTGTTGGTCCCGGCGAGAACGTTGTCCGAGGCCGCCAAAGCCGGCATCGACGGCTCGGATGTCCGCTTGTCGTTGGGTGCTGGGTCGGGCGTCGGAAAAGACGGGCTGCTGGGCATCAGCGGTAACGGCAAGCGCAGTACCACCCGCCTGCTGGATGCGGAGTTCCCGAAGTTTCGTCAGCTGCTACCGGCCGAGCACACGGCCGTCGCCACCATCAACGTGGCCGAGCTAACCGAAGCGATCAAGCTGGTCGCGCTGGTCGCTGACCGAGGCGCGCAGGTACGCATGGAATTCGCCGATGGCATGCTGCGGCTCTCCGCGGGCGCCGACGATGTCGGCCGGGCCGAGGAAGACCTGGCCGTTGACTTCGCCGGCGAGCCGTTGACGATCGCCTTCAACCCGACCTATCTGACGGATGGGCTCGGGTCGGTCCATGCCGACCGGGTGTCGTTCGGTTTCACCACCCCGGGTAAGCCGGCGTTGTTGCGGCCGGCATTCGACGACGACAGCCATCCGACGGGCAACGGTCCCTTCCCCGCTCTGCCGACGGATTACGTGTACTTGTTGATGCCAGTGCGGCTGCCCGGGTAGGTGTACGTCCGGCATTTGGGACTGCGTGACTTCCGGTCCTGGGCGCAGGCCGACCTCGAATTGGAACCGGGCCGGACGGTGTTCGTCGGACCCAATGGCTTCGGGAAGACGAATCTCATTGAGGCACTGTGGTATTCGAGTACATTGGGTTCGCACCGCGTGGGTACCGACACGCCGTTGATCCGGGCGGGCAGTACGCGCGCGATAGTTTCGACCATCGTCGTCAACGACGGCAGGGAATGTGCGGTCGATCTGGAGATCGCGGCGGGGCGGGCGAACAAGGCGAGGCTGAACCGCTCCCCCGTGCGCAGCACGCGCGAGGTGGTCGGGGTGTTGCGGGCGGTGCTTTTCGCCCCGGAAGACCTGGCGTTGGTCCGCGGCGATCCGGCCGACCGCCGGCGCTACCTCGACGATCTGGCGACGGTGCGCCGTCCGGCGATCGCCGCCGTGCGGGCGGACTACGACAAAGTGTTGCGCCAGCGCACGGCGCTGTTGAAGTCGTTGTCCGGTGCGCGACATCGAGGTGGCGCGGTGGACACCCTCGATGTGTGGGACGGCCGATTAGCCGAGCACGGCGCGGAATTGATGGCCGCCCGCATCGATCTCGTCAATCAACTGGCACCCGAGGTGGAAAAGGCCTACCAGTTACTGGCGCCGGGATCGCGGCAAGCCTCGATCGGCTACCGCGCGAGCATGGATGGCGTCGGCGCCGAAGGTACCGACCGAGAGTTCCTGGAAGCCGCGTTGTTGGCTGCGTTGTCGGCACGCCGCGACGCCGAGGTGGAACGCGGAATGTGTCTTGTCGGCCCACATCGCGACGACCTCGAGTTGCGACTCGGCGATCAGCCCGCCAAAGGCTTTGCCAGCCACGGCGAGTCGTGGTCGTTCGCCGTCGCACTGCGCTTGGCGGCCTACGAGTTGCTGCGGGCAGACGGGAGCGAACCGGTGTTGTTGCTCGACGACGTGTTCGCCGAACTCGATGCGACGCGTCGCCGCGCCTTGGCTTCGGTGGCCGAAGCGGCAGAACAGGTGTTGGTAACCGCGGCGGTCCTCGAAGACATACCGGCCGAGTGGGACGCTAGGCGGGTGCACATCGATCTGCGCGACGAAGACGGCGGGCGCGTATCGGTGGTGCAAGGATGACCGGCCCCGGCGGCGGATCGCCTTCCGACCGCGGCACACCGCCCGGCGACCTTACGGGCATCGACCTGGTGCGGCGCACCCTCGAGGAAGCGCGCGCGGCCGCCCGCGCGCAGGGAAAGGACGCCGGCCGTGGACGGGGCGCGCCTCCTCCGCCGCGCCGCGTCGCGGGACAGCGGCGAAGCTGGTCGGGCCCCGGGCCCGACACGCGTGATCCTCAACCCTTGGGCAGGTTGGCGCGCGATCTGGCGAAAAAGCGGGGCTGGTCGACGCACGTCGCCGAGGGCACGGTGCTCGGCCATTGGTCGTCGGTGGTGGGACACCAGATCGCCGACCACGCGACCCCGACCACCCTGAACGACGGGGTGCTCAGCGTGGCGGCCGAATCGACCGCATGGGCGACCCAGCTGCGGATGATCCAGGCGCAAATTCTGGCCAAGATCGCCGCCGCGGTCGGCAACGGCGTAGTGACATCGCTGAAAATCACCGGGCCGGCCGCACCGTCGTGGCGGAAGGGCCCGCGGCATATCGCCGGCCGAGGCCCCCGTGACACCTACGGTTGACCGAGCGGGCGACCCGCTTCAGCGCCGCCACAACGACGGAAACCGGCTCGTCAAGCGTCCTGACGCGGCCTTCAGCGAAAAATTCCGCACACGGCGCAGATAGCTGTGCAGAAACACCCTCACAGAATCGGTCCTGGCGCCCCTTATCGGTAGACTGGCGTGGAACCAGCGCAATGTCCCGGAGACTACCCGCGCGCAACCCCAAGGAGAGCCTTCCGCCCGTGGCTGCCCAAAAGAAGAAAACGAAAGAGTACGGCGCCGACTCGATCACCGTCCTGGAAGGGTTGGAAGCGGTCCGCAAACGCCCAGGCATGTACATCGGCTCCACCGGGGAGCGCGGATTGCACCATCTGATCTGGGAGGTCGTCGACAACGCTGTCGACGAGGCGATGGCGGGTTACGCCACGGAAGTCGACGTCAAGATTTTGGAGAACGGCGGCGTTCAAGTCACCGACAACGGCCGCGGTATCCCGGTGGGCATGCATGCCACCGGCATGCCGACGGTCGACGTGGTGATGACCCAGCTTCATGCCGGCGGAAAGTTCGGCGGTGATGACAGCGCCTACGCGGTGTCCGGTGGTTTGCACGGCGTGGGCGTGTCGGTGGTCAATGCATTGTCCACTCGACTCGAGGTCGAGATCTCGACCGACGGCTACGAGTGGTTCCAGCATTACGACCGCTCTATCCCCGGCACGCTGAAGCAGGGCGACAAAACCAAGAAGACCGGTACGACGGTCCGTTTCTGGGCCGACCCGGGCATCTTCGAGACCACGGACTACGACTTCGAGACCGTTGCCCGCCGGCTGCAGGAAATGGCGTTCCTCAACAAGGGACTGACCATCCACCTGACCGATGAGCGGGTGAGCAACGAAGAGGTGGTCGACGAAGTCGTCAGCGACACCGCAGAAGCGCCGAAGTCCGCACAGGAGAAGGCCGCAGAATCCGTTGCGCCGCACAAAGTCAAGCACCGCACCTTTCATTACCCGGGTGGTTTGGTCGACTACGTCAAGCACATCAACCGCACCAAGAACCCGATCCACTCCAGCATCGTCGACTTCTCAGACAAGGGGCCCGGCCACGAGGTGGAAATCGCGATGCAGTGGAACGCCGGTTATTCGGAGTCGGTTCATACGTTCGCCAACACCATCAACACCCACGAGGGCGGTACCCACGAGGAAGGGTTCCGCGCCGCGCTGACGTCGGTGGTGAACAAATACGCCAAAGACAAGAAACTGCTCAAAGACAAAGACCCCAATCTGACCGGCGACGATATCCGCGAGGGTTTGGCCGCGGTGATCTCGGTCAAGGTCAGCGAACCGCAGTTCGAGGGCCAGACGAAGACCAAACTGGGCAACACCGAAGTCAAGTCATTTGTGCAGAAAGCATGCAACGACAAGCTCTCGCACTGGTTCGAAGCCAACCCCAGTGACGCCAAGACGGTCGTCAACAAGGCGGTGTCTTCGGCGCAAGCTCGCATCGCGGCGCGCAAGGCACGGGAGTTGGTGCGCCGCAAGAGCGCCACGGATCTCGGCGGCCTACCGGGCAAGCTCGCCGACTGCCGATCCACCGACCCGCGCAAGTCCGAACTGTATGTCGTGGAAGGCGATTCGGCCGGCGGCTCGGCGAAGAGCGGCCGCGACTCGATGTTCCAGGCGATCCTTCCGTTGCGCGGCAAGATCATCAACGTCGAGAAGGCCCGCATCGACCGGGTGCTGAAGAACACCGAAGTCCAGGCGATCATCACCGCGCTGGGTACCGGGATTCACGACGAGTTCGACATCACCAAGCTGCGCTACCACAAGATCGTGCTGATGGCCGACGCCGACGTCGACGGCCAGCACATCTCCACGCTGCTGTTGACCCTGTTGTTCAGGTTCATGCGCCCGCTCATCGAGAACGGGCACGTGTTTCTGGCGCAGCCGCCGTTGTACAAGCTGAAGTGGCAGCGCAGCGATCCCGAGTTCGCCTACTCCGATCGCGAGCGCGACGGCCTGCTCGAGGCGGGGCAGAAGGCCGGCAAGAAGATCAACAAGGACGACGGCATCCAGCGCTACAAGGGTCTGGGTGAAATGGACGCCAAGGAATTGTGGGAGACCACGATGGACCCGACCGTGCGGGTGCTGCGCCAGGTCACCCTGGATGACGCGGCGGCCGCCGACGAGTTGTTCTCCATCCTGATGGGCGAGGACGTCGATGCACGCCGCAGCTTTATCACCCGCAACGCCAAGGACGTTCGCTTCCTGGATGTCTGACGAATCAGGCACGCCAACTAACACGAGGGACCGATGACTGATACGACGCTGCCACCCGGCGAGGGGCCAGCCGACCGGGTCGAGCCGGTTGACATTCAGCAGGAGATGCAGCGCAGCTACATCGATTACGCGATGAGCGTGATCGTGGGCCGCGCGCTGCCCGAGGTGCGCGACGGTCTCAAGCCGGTGCACCGCCGCGTGCTGTATGCGATGTACGACTCGGGGTTCCGCCCGGATCGCAGCCATGCGAAGTCGGCGCGGTCGGTCGCCGAGACGATGGGTAACTATCACCCGCACGGCGACGCCTCGATCTACGACACGCTGGTGCGCATGGCGCAGCCGTGGTCGCTGCGCTATCCGCTGGTCGACGGGCAGGGCAACTTCGGCTCGCCGGGCAACGACCCGCCGGCGGCGATGAGGTACACCGAAGCGCGGCTGACCCCGTTGGCGATGGAGATGCTGCGCGAAATCGACGAGGAGACAGTCGATTTCATTCCCAACTACGACGGTCGGGTGCAGGAGCCAACGGTACTGCCAAGCCGGTTCCCCAACCTGCTGGCCAACGGTTCGGGCGGCATCGCGGTCGGCATGGCCACCAACATCCCGCCGCACAACCTGCGCGAGCTCGCCGACGCGGTGTTCTGGTGCCTGGAAAACCACGAGGCCGACGAGGAGGCGACGCTGGCCGCCGTCATGGAGCGGGTCAAGGGGCCCGACTTCCCGACGTCCGGGCTGATCGTGGGCTCCCAGGGCATCTCCGACGCGTACAAGACCGGGCGTGGCTCGATCCGGATGCGCGGCGTCGTGGAAGTCGAAGAGGCCAGGGGCCGAACGTCTTTGGTCATCACCGAGTTGCCGTATCAGGTCAACCACGACAACTTCATCACTTCGATCGCCGAGCAGGTCCGCGACGGCAAGCTCGCCGGCATCTCCAACATCGAGGACCAATCCAGCGACCGGGTGGGCTTGCGCATCGTCATCGAGCTCAAGCGCGACGCCGTGGCGAAGGTAGTGCTGAACAACCTCTACAAGCACACCCAGCTGCAGACCAGCTTCGGCGCCAACATGCTGGCGATCGTCGACGGGGTGCCGCGCACGCTTCGGCTCGACCAGTTGATCCGCCACTACGTCGCGCACCAACTCGATGTCATCGTGCGGCGCACCACGTATCGGTTGCGCAAGGCCAACGAACGCGCACACATCTTGCGCGGCCTGGTCAAGGCGCTCGACGCGCTGGACGAGGTCATCGCCTTGATCCGGGCGTCGGAAACCGTCGACATCGCCCGGGCGGGGCTGATCGAGCTGCTCGACATCGACGACATCCAGGCCCAGGCCATCCTGGACATGCAGCTGCGGCGCCTGGCCGCCCTAGAGCGCCAGCGCATCATCGACGACCTGGCCAAGATCGAGGCCGAGATCGCCGACCTGGAGGACATCCTGGCCAAGCCGGAGCGGCAGCGCGGGATCGTGCGCGACGAACTCGGCGAGATCGTCGAAAAGCACGGCGACGACCGTCGCACCCGGATCATCGCGGCCGACGGAGAGGTCAGCGACGAGGATCTGATCGCGCGCGAGGAGGTCGTCGTCACCATCACCGAAACCGGGTACGCCAAGCGCACGAAGACCGATCTGTATCGCAGCCAGAAGCGCGGCGGGAAGGGCGTGCAGGGCGCGGGGCTCAAGCAGGACGACATCGTCCGGCACTTTTTCCTGTCCTCGACGCACGACTGGATCCTGTTCTTCACCACGCAAGGACGGGTGTATCGCGCCAAGGCGTACGAGCTGCCGGAGGCGTCGCGGACGGCGCGCGGCCAGCACGTCGCCAACCTGCTGGCCTTCCAGCCGGAGGAGCGCATCGCGCAGGTCATCCAGATCAAGGGCTACGAGGATGCGCCGTACCTGGTGCTGGCCACCAAGAACGGCCTGGTCAAAAAGTCCAGACTGACCGACTTCGACTCCAACCGCTCGGGTGGGATCGTCGCCGTCAACCTGCGCGACGGCGACGAGCTGGTCGGCGCCGTGCTCTGCTCCTCCGAGGACGACCTGCTCCTGGTGTCGGCCAACGGCCAGTCCATCAGGTTCTCGGCAACCGACGAGGCGCTCCGGCCGATGGGCCGCGCCACGTCCGGCGTGCAGGGCATGCGATTCAACGAGGACGACCGACTGCTGTCGCTGAACGTAATCCAGGAAGGCACCTACCTGCTGGTCGCCACGGCCGGGGGTTACGCCAAACGCACCGCGATCGAGGAGTACCCGGTGCAGGGCCGCGGCGGCAAGGGCGTGCTGACCGTTCAGTACGACCGTCGGCGTGGCAGGCTGGTAGGGGCGTTGATCGTCGACGAGGAGAGCGAGCTCTACGCGATCACCTCGGGTGGGGGCGTCATCCGCACGGCCGCACGTCAGGTCCGCAAGGCGGGACGGCAGACCAAGGGCGTTCGGTTGATGAACCTGGGTGAGGGTGACACTCTGTTAGCCATCGCACGAAACGCCGAAGAAAGCGCCGAGGAAGAAATCGGGGCGATCGACGGCGTCGAGGAGTCGGACGGCTAATAGACTCGGCCCGACCGCACAGTCGACAGCCAGCGCCGGGCGGCCTTGGTACATACGTAAGGAGTCGGGGTGACTTCACCCAACGAGCCGGGGGCCCCCAACAAGGGTGACAGCCTGAACGGGGACGGTTCGGTCGAGCGAGCCGGTGTACACCGCGCGACGCCCGCCCAGGCTGGCCGCATTCCGGATGCCGCGGACGTGCCGCCGCGGGGGCGCGGCCCCGGGCGGCCCCCTCAGCCACCGCATCGCCAGGCGGAACCCCACGCCGAGCCGCGGCCGTCGGGCCCGCCCTCCGGGGTGGATGCGCGGCTGAACCGTTTCATCTCCGGCACCGCGGCTCCGGGGGCGTCGGCGCATCCGAAGAGCCCGCCGCAGGACTTCGATGCCCCGCCCCGCGGCGACGGGCCGCCCGCCGAGGCGTACGCCAGCGAATTGCCCGATCTGTCCGGGCCCATCCCGCGGGCCTCGCAACGCAAACCCGCGCCCGATCGCACCGCGGAGACGTCGACCACGACGGGATCGGGCCGCTCGGCAACCGATGAAGCCAGAGAAAGCCGCGAAAACCGGATGCGCGTATCGCGGCGAAACCGTGGCCCAGTTCGGGCCAGCATGCAGATCCGCCGGATCGACCCGTGGAGCACGCTGAAGGTGTCGCTGTTGCTGTCGGTGGCGCTGTTCTTCGTCTGGATGATCGCGGTGGCGTTCCTGTACCTGGTGCTCGGCGGCATGGGTGTGTGGTCGAAGCTCAACAGCAACGTCGGTGACCTACTGAACAACACCAGCGGCAGCAGCGGCGAGCTGGTCTCCAGCGGCACCATCTTCGGTGGCGCCGTCTTGATCGGCCTGGTGAATATCGTGCTGCTGACCGCGATGGCCACCATCGCCGCGTTCGTCTACAACCTGACCACCGACCTGATCGGCGGCATCGAAGTAACCCTGGCCGACCGCGACTAGCGCCGATTCCCGGGATTTTGGGGGTGGGGCGGCGATTGCGGTAATCTCGTCGCTCGGCCGTACGCGCGTACGGGCCTATAGCTCAGGCGGTTAGAGCGCTTCGCTGATAACGAAGAGGTCGGAGGTTCGAGTCCTCCTAGGCCCACAACCATGTGCTCGTCCAGACGTTACGTACGACTCGCAGTGCCGCTGGCATTGATCGCTGCGGTGGCCGCGGTGGTGTGGTCGCGACGTGGGGTCGAGGTCTGGCACATGGCCCCGGTTGATGCGCCCGCAGCCGATCAGCCAGAGGGGCCTTAGCTCAGTTGGTAGAGCACTGCCTTTGCAAGGCAGGTGTCAGGGGTTCGATTCCCCTAGGCTCCACGGCATCATCCGCCTGACGGAGGCCGCCGCATGATGGTGCCGAAGATCGGCGGTCCGTAGCCTTTCTCATTGGGTTTGTCCCGCTGGGCCTTTCGTGCTCCCGGCGGCATCGGCGGGACGAACATCGGAACTAGTGGGGCGCCCTCGGCTGTTGTTGCCGCCGCCAACGGTGCCTGTGCGGCAGCCAGCTGGATCGGCGAAGTGACCGCCGACGGCGGGACCACCAGGTTGCCGACATACATTCCCCTGCCCAGAGTGGCGGTGACATTAGCCTCCACCGCGCCGGCTGTAGCGGCGGGTGGGGCAAAGAAATTGGGGGCCCCTCCCACGGCCTCGGGACCGGTGAGGTTGTAGGCAATGGCCAGGTTACGGGGGGTCGGGGCCAGGACGTCCGGGTATTGGCCGGGCATGAAATCGTGACCACCCGTGAAGAGACCGATCGCGTTGAACGGGAGCCCGCCCTGGATCAAGTTGGCGGGGGCTAGCTGGCTGATCAACCACGCGAGGGTCGGATTCGTGAAAATCGGATCCGTCGGAAGGTTGATGTCAGCGGCGGCGGCGGCGGCTTGCGGGGCGGCCTGTGCGGCGGCTTGTGTAGTGGCGGTGGCGACCGCCGCACGCTGCGTTGCCTCGCCGGCCGGGTTGGTGGTGGTGGGTGGAGGCGTGAACGGCTGTAGCGCCATGGTCTGCAGGCTGGTGGCCTGGTAGCCGAGCATGGCGGTCGTGTTATCAGCCCACATCTGCAAGTACTGCAGCTCGGTGGCGGCGATGGCGGGGAAATTGATGCCGAAGTAGTTGGTCGCGATCAGCTGAGCCAGCAGCGTGCGGTTGGCGGTGACCACGCTGGGATGCACGATGGCTGTCTGGGTGGCGACGAAGGAGCCGGCCATGCTGGTAGCCGCCATCGACAGTTGAGCGGCCTCGGCCGCGGTGGTTTGCATCCAGCTGACGTAGGGGATGGTGGACAGGGTCATCGCCGTCGCTGCTGGTCCCTGCCAGGGAATGCTCGCCACGGTCGCGGCGTAGTCGGAGGCGGTCTGCCCCAGCTCGATCGCCAGCTCGCGCCAGGCGTTGGCGGCGGCGAGCCACGATTCGGGCCCCGGCCCTGAATGAATCAGCGCCGATGTGACCTCGGGAGGAGCCCAGAAATCCACGCTTATCCTGTCAATGCTCGCGGTCGATAGCGGTTGCGACGAAGCCCTGTGCGGTAGCCATGCTCTTGTTCCTTCAACATAGGCTAATCAATACGGCGGGCACTGTCGGTGGTCTATCACAAGGAATGTTCAGGGTATTGAATATTCGGCAAACTTTCTGGCTGTCGGGCACTTTTGTCAACGGCATAAAAACGTCCCCCGTGCCGACCTATCCGATTTCTTATTGAAGTCTATTCCTTCACGCGCCTTCAACGGCGAACCTCAAGGCTCGAACGTCGTCCTGCTGAGCTCCCTTGCCCGCCGGGTGCCCGCATCCGACCGCAGTTGCACGCAACTTCGGTTAACCGCGGCGAAGCGTGTCCAGGCCCAATAGACGTCAAAAGCGGTTACTCGCAGCATGATTCGAGCTTCAGGTGCCACAAAGCCGCTCAGGGGCGCGGTTGCACGTCGACACTGGGCGGACGCGGCGATGGCTCAGTGCGCCGCCTTGCGGAGCGCCGGGCGATGCTGAAGGCGGCAGCGCCACCGGCCAACACCCCGACGACAACCCCCGCGATCAGCCATGGGCGCTTGCCGTGACGCCGTTGGGACCGGCGCGCGTCCTGCAGGGCCTGCGGCAGGTTCGCGACCACTTGCTGCGCTGCGGCAAGCTCTTGGGCGAGAGTTTCTTGCGCCGCGCCGATTTCGCGAGCCAGCCGGCCCTCCCGGTAACGGCGACGCAATCCCGACGCGGTCGCTTGCGCGGAGTGCGCCCCCAGCCCGACAACCCCTCGCGTGACGTCCACCGGTCCCAACGCCGAATAGGCGAGGCCGCGGGCCAATCGCTCACGGGGGGTCAACCGGTGGTCCGCCTGTGCGCTCATCCGCTGCCTTTCTGTGCCGTGGGTGGAACCTACAGACTGCCACCAAAAAGACGCCCGCGGCACCATCGCCTTCACGACGTGTTCGGCCCTACCCGCTTCGGTCGATCGACACCGGGTGCGGGCATGCCCGCGGGTGATGGCAGACTGTGACCTCGTGACTAACAGCCCCTTTCAGACTGCTACCGCCACGCTGCACACCAACCGTGGAGACATCAAGATCGCCCTGTTCGGAAACCATGCGCCCAAGACTGTCGCCAATTTCGTTGGCCTGGCGCAGGGCACGAAGGAGTACTCGACGCAGAACGCCTCGGGTAGCCCCTCCGGACCGTTCTACGATGGCGCGGTCTTCCACCGGGTGATCAAGGGATTCATGATCCAGGGCGGCGACCCGACCGGTACCGGTCGCGGCGGCCCGGGCTACAAGTTCGCCGACGAGTTCCACCCCGAGTTGCAGTTCGACAAGCCATACCTTTTGGCGATGGCCAACGCGGGCCCGGGCACCAACGGCTCGCAGTTCTTCATCACCGTCGACCAGACACCGCACCTGAACCGGCGGCACACGATCTTCGGCGAAGTGACCGACCCCGAATCGCAGAAGGTCGTCGACACGATCGCGACGACGGACACCGACGGCAACGACCGTCCCACCGAGCCGGTCGTGATCGAGTCGATCACCATCTCCTGAGGCCGCCGGCTAGCCTTCCCGCGGCCCGGCGTAGCCGGCATCGGTAAGTGTGTCGAGCACGTCCAGGGGTTCGGTCCCGAGGTCCCAACGGGAGAAGACGACCAACCCGCCGTCGACCGTTTCGACTTCGAGCAACCGCATTTTGCGGGCCATCCGACGAAACTCGGTGATCCGGATGATCTTGATGTCGGAGCGCTGCAATTGCTGCGTTCGGAACCAGCCCCGGATCACCAGGCCGTCGGGCGTGATTGCCAGCTTCGGTCGCGCGCGCCACGTCGCGCCCGCAAACAAGATCAGACCGGCGGCGGCAATCCCCGTGATAACCCGCCCCGGCGGATCTGTGACCAGGGTCACACTCGCGATAGCCATCAAAACGCCGGCAACGCCGCAACCAGCGATTCCGGCCGCAGGAGGCTCCCATTTAGTTTGCTGCACTAGGCCTCCACCCCCTCCCACCACTGCCTATGCAGTTATCCACAAGCGCTATCAACAGTGGGGATAAATCACACGCGTGTGATTGGGTGGTCACAACGTTGCTGGCTCAGTAACGCAGCGACCCCAAGATGAATTCATTCCGGATTTGATCTTGGTCAGTGCCAACGCATTGTGAGCAACAAGCCGGTGATCATGAAAGCGAACGCGATCGCGTAGTTCCACGGCCCCAATTGCGCCATCCAGTGCAGCGCCGTCGGGGCTTGGCTGCCGACAGCGGCCAATTGAAACACCATCAGCCACACCAGCCCGATCAGCATGAGGCCGACGAACAGCGCGACGAACCACACACTCGACGGTCCGACCTTCACCTTCACCGGGGTACGGCTGACCGCGCTGACGGTGAAGTCGTTCTTCTTGCGGACCTTGGACTTGGGCATGGTTACCTCGGGGATATCTCGGAACTACCTCAACGACACGGTGAGCGGGACGGGTGCAACGATAACGACTGATGCTGCACGCATAACTTGGCTACGAGACTAACCCACCTGGCGCGTTCGCCAGGAAATGGAGAGCCGATGAACGATACGCGCAGCTCGCCGTGGCGCTTCGGCGTGCCATTGGTCTGCCTGCTGGCGGGATTGCTGCTGGCCGCCACCCACGGCGTGTCCGGCGGCACCGAGATCCGCCGCAGCGACGCCCCGCGTCTGGTCGACTTGGTCCGCGAGGCGCAGTCGTCGGTGAACCATCTCAAAGCGGAACGCGATGAGCTGGCGGGCAAGATCGACTCGATGCACGGCAAGTCGTCGAATGCCGCGTTGGCCGCGATGCTGCGGCGGTCCGCCGAGCTGGCCGGTGAGGCTGGGATGGATCCGGTGCACGGCCCGGGTCTGGCCGTGACGCTGCAGGATGCCCAGCGTGACGCCAATGGCCGGTTTCCCCGCGATGCCTCCCCGGACGACCTGGTGGTGCACCAGCAAGACATCCAGGCCGTGCTGAACGCGTTGTGGAGCGCCGGCGCCGAGGCGATCCAGATGCAAGACCAGCGCATCATCGGAACCTCGGTGCCCCGCTGCGTCGGAAATACGCTCCTGCTCAACGGCCGTACCTACAGCCCGCCCTACACGATCACCGCGATCGGCAACGCCGCGGCGATGCAGGCCGCGCTGGCCGCCGCTCCCCTGGTGACCCTCTACAAGCAGTACGTGGTCCGATTCGGGCTGGGCTATCGCGAAGAGGTCAAGCCGGACGTGCAGATCGTCGGCCACACCGAACCGGTCCGGATGCATTTCGCGCAACCGGCGGGCCCGGTCGGGTATTGAGCGAACGGTACCCTGGCACGATGCGGATCCTGGTTGTCGACAATTACGACAGCTTCGTGTTCAACCTGGTGCAGTACCTAGGACAGCTCGGCGTCGAGGCGCAGGTGTGGCGAAACGACGATGCGCGACTGTCCGAGGAATCCGCGGTCACCACCGAGTTCGACGGCGTTCTGCTGAGCCCCGGCCCGGGCACCCCGGAACGGGCGGGTGCGTCCGTCGCCCTGGTCCGCGCGTGCGGAGCGGCGCGCACCCCATTGCTCGGAGTCTGCCTGGGACACCAGGCAATCGGCGTCGCATTCGGCGCCACCGTCGACCGTGCGCCGGAATTGTTGCACGGCAAGACCAGCAGCGTGTACCACACCAATGCCGGTGTCCTGCAAGGGCTTCCGGATCCGTTCACCGCGACTCGGTACCATTCGCTGACGATTCTGCCTGACTCGCTGCCGCCGGTGCTCGAGGTCACGGCGCGGACTCGCAGCGGCGTCATCATGGCCGTGCGGCACACCGAGTTGCCCATCCACGGCGTCCAGTTCCATCCCGAGTCGATCCTGACCGAGGGCGGCCACCGCATGCTGGCCAACTGGCTCGCCTACTGCGGGTGGGCGCGCAACGACACGCTGGTCCGCCGGTTGGAGAACGAGGTGCGCGCCGCGGTGCGGCCGCAGTTGCCGGCAGATCCCGCCGCTACTGGCCGAACTTCAGCGTGACGACCCCGTCGCGGTTGCAGCCGGCCCCGGCGGGCGGATTCTGGTAGACCACCCGGTGGGCCTGGGAACCGCCGGCGTCGACGTCGGGCCCCTTGTCCAGGAACCCCGTCCAGCCCAGCGCCCGCAGCCGTGGTTCCGCATCGGTCCAAAACATGCCCGACAGGTCGGGCATGACGAACTGGTTGCCCTTGGACACCTGTAGTTCGATGACGGAGTCGACCGGGACCGTCTGGCCCTTAGGCGGATTGGTGCCGACCACTTCGCCCGCCGGGCGGGTGCTGTCGACCGAGGCCTGGCTGAACTTGGTGAAGCCATAGACGTTGAGGTTCTTTTGCGCCGCGTCCACCGTCTGGCCGGCGACGTCGGGCAGCTGCTTGGTTTCCGGGCCCGAGCCGACGATGATCGTCACCACGTTGGTGATCGCCGAGGTCTGGTTGGCCGGGGGGTTGGTCCCGATGACCTTGCCGATGAGGTCGGGCGTCGACGGCGAGTTGGCTTGCTTGAACTTGCTGAAACCGGCGGCGGTCAGCTTCTTGACCGCATCGGAGTAGCTCAGCGAGGAGACGTCCGGCAGTTCGCGTTGCTCTGGACCTGTGGAGACGTTGATGGTGATCTCGTCGCCCGCGCCCACCGAGGCATTGGCGCCGGGGTCGGTGCTGATGACGTGGTCGGGCGGGATCGTCGAGTCGGGCTTCTGCAGGGTGCGCGTCTTGAAGCCGCGATTCTGCAGCGCGGCAATCGCGTCCGCGGAGACCTGGCCCCGCATGTCGGGCACCTGAACGTCGCGGGTGCCGCCGCCGAAGGTGTTGAAGGCGATGACGACGACGATCGTCAGCACCGCCAGCACGGCGACCGCGACGACCCAGCGACCGATCGAACCGCCCATCCGATCGTCGTCGGCGCGGTCCAGCGCTTGGCGAGGTAGTGGGTCGGTGCGCGGGCCGCCGAGGTTCGGACCCGTCGACGTCAGCAACGAGCTCCGGTCGGCGTCGGTGAGGACCTTGGGCGCCTCGGGTGGCTCGCCGTTGTGCACGCGAACCAGATCTGCGCGCATCTCCGCGGCGGTCTGATAGCGATTGTCCGGATTCTTGGCCAATGCCTTGAGGACGACGGCGTCGAGGTCGGCGGAGATGCCTTCGTGCCGCGCCGACGGTGGAATCGGGTCCTCGCGCACATGCTGGTAGGCGACCGAGACGGGCGAGTCACCGGTGAAAGGTGGCTCGCCAGTAAGGATTTCGTACAGCACACAGCCCAACGAGTACACGTCGGATCGAGCGTCGACCGTATCGCCGCGGGCCTGCTCGGGTGACAGGTATTGGGCGGTCCCGATCACGGCGGCGGTCTGGGTGACGCTGTTGCTGTCGGCAATCGCGCGCGCGATGCCGAAGTCCATCACCTTCACCGCGTTGGTCGTGCTGATCATGATGTTTGCCGGCTTGACGTCGCGGTGAATGATGCCGTTCTGATGGCTGAAGTTCAGCGCCTGGCAGGCGTCGGCGATGATCTCGATCGCGCGGCGGGGTGGGAGCGGTCCGTCGGTGTGCACGATGTCGCGCAGGGTTACGCCGTCGACGTACTCCATGACGATGTAGGGCAGCGGGCCCGCGGCGGTCTCCGCCTCGCCGGTGTCGTACACCGCGACGATCGACGGGTGATTCAGCGCCGCGGCGTTCTGCGCCTCCCGGCGGAACCGCAGATAGAAGCTGGGGTCACGGGCCAGGTCGGCGCGCAGCACCTTGACCGCGACGTCGCGGTGGAGGCGAACGTCGCGGGCCAAGTGAACCTCGGACATACCCCCGAAACCGAGGATGTCACCGAGTTCATAGCGGTCGGACAGGTGCTGCGGGGTTGTCATTGCGGTATCTCGTACTGGGCCGGCGACGCGCTGGGTGTGAAGGGGATGTCCCAGCCGGGTTCGGGCCGCCCGCTCCGCAGTCCAGAATTACCTATCGTCGGTCGATCCGTCCAATTAAGCCGCAGGCCGGGGCCCGCACCGCTCGGGGTCTTCGTCGCCGGCGGGGTCCCGGTGTCGGTGACGGTCGGGGCGGGTGTCTGCTGCTGCTCGTTCTCCGTGCGGGAGTTGATGACGATGAGCACCGCGATGATGATCGCCAGCGCGCCAAGCACCCCGGCCGCCCACAGCAGCGCGCGCTGACCCGATGAGAACGTTCGCCGCGGCGCGGGCGTCCGGTGCCCGCCCGTCGACGGCCGGGATCGGCGGGGCGGCGGCGTCCGGCCGGTGGCGGTGGCCGCCCTGGTTGTCGCACCGGAGGAGATCGCGACCGGCGCGGCCCGACCGGGCGGCGGTGACTGGCTCGGCCGAGGCGGGCGTCGTCCGGCCCGCACGGCAGCCACGGCGTCGGCGAAGGGTCCCCCGCTGCGGTAGCGCATACCGGGGTTCTTGACCAACGTGATCTCGATGAGTTCTCGCACGTTGGGCGGAAGCTCGGACGGGAGCGGCGGCGGGGGCTCCTTGATGTGCTTCATCGCCACGGTCAGCGCGCCGTCACCGGTGAACGGCCGCTTGCCCGAAACTACTTCGTACCCAACGACTCCCAGCGAGTAGACGTCGCTGGCGGGGGTGGCGTCGTGGCCCAGGGCCTGCTCGGGCGCGATGTATTGCGCGGTGCCCATCACCATGCCGGTCTGGGTCACCGGCGCGGCGTCGACGGCCTTGGCGATGCCGAAGTCGGTGATTTTCACCTGACCGGTGGGGGTGATCAAGATGTTGCCCGGTTTGACGTCGCGGTGTACCAGGCCGGCGGCGTGCGCGACCTGGAGGGCGCGGCCCGTCTGCTCGAGCATGTCCAGCGCGTGCCGGAGCGACAGCCGCCCCGTGCGCTTGAGCACCGAATTCAGCGGTTCGCCGTTGACCAGCTCCATGACCAGGTAAGCGGTGCGGCCCTCCCCGTCCATCTGGCTCTCGCCGTAGTCGTGGACGCTGGCGATTCCGGGATGGTTGAGCATCGCGGTGGTGCGCGCCTCCGCGCGGAACCGCTCGATGAACTCGGGATCCTGGGAGAATTCGCCCTTGAGCACTTTGACCGCAACGCGCCGGCCCAGCCGGCTGTCGACCGCCTCCCACACCTGGCCCATGCCACCGGTGGCGATCAGGCGCTGCAGGCGGTATCTGCCAGACAGCGTCACACCAACTCGCGGGCTCATGGTCCTCCCTGCAGCGCGGCCTCGATGACTGCCCGCCCGATCGGTGCTGCGAGTGCACCGCCCGTCGCGGACAGGCGGTCGGCGCCGTTCTCCACTAGTACCGCCACGGCCACCTTCGGTGATTGCGCGGGCGCGAAAGCGATATACCACGCGTGCGGCGGAGTGTGCCGCGGGTCGGTGCCATGCTCTGCGGTACCAGTTTTGGATGCGATCTGCACGCCGGGAATGGCCCCTTTCTGTTGTGCGACCTTCTCGGCGCCGACCATCAGCTCTGTTAGCTTAGCGGCGACCTGCGGCGACACGGCGCGGCGCTGTTGATAGGGCGCGGTGGTACTGATGTTGGCCAGGTCTGGACCCTTGAGGCTATCGATCAAGTAGGGCTGCATCGTCACCCCGTTGTTCGCGATGGTCGCGGCGACCTCCGCATTTTCCAGCGGCGTCAGCGCGACGTCCTTCTGACCGATGCTCGACATTCCCAGCGCGGCGGCATCCGGGATGATGCCGACCGTCGACTCCGCGACCTGTAGCGGAATGACACTCGGGGTGCTGTCCAGGCCGAACGACCGGGCCATGCTGCGCAGCGCGTCGGCGCCGGTGAGCATTCCCAACTGGACGAATGCGGTGTTGCACGACAGGGCGAAGGCCTCGCTGAGCGGCACAGTCGACGCGCCGCCGTTGCCGCATGGCTTGCCCCCATAGTTCTCCAGGGTGGCGGTGCTGTCGGGCAACGAAATTGTCGGCGCCGCGGTCAACTGCTCGGAGTCGGTAGCTCCGGCCTGCAAGGCCGCAGCGGTGGTGATCACCTTGAACGTGGAACCAGGCGGGTAGGTCTCGGAGATGGCCCGGTTGGTCAGCGGACTGTCGACGTCGTCGCGCAGTCGCTGCCACGCCTGCGCCTGCACCTCAGGGTCATGCGACGCCAGCAGGTTGGGGTCATAGGACGGCGACGACACCATGGCCAAAATCTTGCCGGTCGACGGCTCGAGGGCGACGACGGCTCCCTTGCACGGCGGCCCACCGCAGCCCTGCTGCATCGCGTCCCACCCGGCCTGCTGGACGTGCGGGTTGATAGTGGTGTCGACGTTTCCGCCGCGCGGATCGCGCCCGGTGAAGAAGTCGGCCAGCCGTCGCCCGAACAGCCGCTCGTCGGACCCGTTGAGCAGCGGGTCCTCGGCTCGCTCCAGGCCCGAGCTGGAATAGCGCAGTGAGTAAAAGCCGGTGATCGGGGCGTACACAGCGGGATTGGGATATACCCGCAGGAATCGGAAGTGGCTGTCGGTGGCCACCGAATAGGCCAGCAGCTGGCCGCCCGCGATGATCTGGCCGCGCTGACGCGAGTACTCGTCGAGCAGGACGCGCTGATTGCGCGGGTCGGCGCGCAGCCCGTCGGCGGCGAAGACTTGCGTCATGGTGGCGTTGAGCAGCAGCAGCACGATCAACGCCATCACGGTCACCGAGATCCGACGCAGAGAGGTGTTCATACCCGCTCGATCACTTCGGTGCCGGCCGCCGCGATGGGCGACTTGTTGAGTGCGCGTGTGCGCAATGGACGCCGGGCGCTGTGCGAGACGCGCGCCAGAATCCCCAGCAGCACATAGTTCGCCAGCAGCGAGGAGCCGCCGTAGGACATCCACGGAGTGGTCAGCCCGGTCAGCGGAATGAGCTGGGTTACCCCGCCGACGACGATGAACAGCTGAATGGCCAGCGTCGACGCCAGGCCGGCGGCCAACAGCTTGCCGAAGCTTTCCCGTGTCGCGATCGCGGTGCGCAGGCCACGGACGAGGACGATCGTGTAGAGCATCAAGATGCTGGCGAGCCCGACGAGTCCGAGTTCTTCACCGAACGCGGCGATGATGAAATCGGTGGACGCCGCCGGCACGGTGTCGGGTTGACCGTTGCCCAGCCCGGTGCCGAAGATGCCGCCGGTAGCAAAGCTGAATAGCGACTGCACGATCTGATAGCCGTGCCCGTCGGGGTCGGCGAAGGGGTCCCACCACGTCTGCACGCGAACCCGGACGTGCTCGAAAATGAAATACGCCACAACGCTTCCCGCCGCGAACAGCACCAGGCCGATGACAACCCAACCGAACCGCTGGGTGGCGAGGTATACCACCACCAGGAACGACGCATAGAGCAGCAGCGAAGTACCGAGATCTTTCTCGAAGACCATCACACCTATCGAGATCACCCATGCCGCGAGCAGCGGGGCGAGGTCGCGTGCGCGGGGCACGTTCAAGCCCATGAAATGCCGGCCGACGCTGGTGAACAGGCCGCGCTTGGCGACCAGCACCGCGGAGAAGAAGATCAGCAGCAGAATCTTGGAGAATTCGGCGGGCTGAATCGAGAAGCCCGGGAAGCGAATCCAGATCTTGGCGCCGTTCTCCTCGGACAGCGACGCTGGCAGCAGCGCGGGGATTATCAAGAAGACCAGGCCCGCGAACCCGCAGACGTAGCCGTAGCGCGCGAGTTGTCGGTGGTCCTTCAAAAAGGTGACGACGAGCGCGAACGCGGCCACCCCGACCAGCGTCCACAGCATCTGCTGGGTTGCGCTGGGGTGATGGCGACCGCTCGACTCGTTGTTGACGATGTCCAGCCGGTGGATCATCACCAAGCCAAGTCCGTTGAGCAACGCCACAATTGGCAGCAGGACGACCGGTTGTGCCGCCGGTTCAGCTCCAGGTTGGGGATCACGGTCGCATCGGTGGATTACCGGCTGGCCCCCGAACATCCCTATCCCGCACCGCTCGAGGACTGCTATACCGCTTTGACCTGGCTGGCCGGGCAGCCCGGTGTGGACCCGGGACGGATCGCGATCGGCGGTGCCAGCGCCGGCGGCGGGCTGGCGGCGGCCCTGGCCCTGCTGGCGCGCGACCGCGGCGATGTCGCACCCGCGTTCCAGCTACTCGTCTACCCCATGCTCGACGATCGCAGTTCCACCACCGCGGACCAGCCGCACTACCGGCTGTGGAACCCGCGCAGCAACCACTTCGGCTGGACGGCCTACCTCGGCGATGCCGACCCCTCGGTAGCCGTGCCGGCGCGGCGCGACGACCTGAGTGGCCTGCCACCCGCGTGGATCGGGGTGGGCACCCACGACCTGTTCCACGACGAGGATCTCGCCTACGCCGAACGGCTGCGCGCCGCCGGGGTGCCGTGCGAGGTCGAGGTGGTCCCCGGCGTATTCCACGGGTTCGACCTGTTCGTGCCGAAAGCCCAAGTGTCGCAACGTTTTTTCGACACTCAGTGCGACAGTTTGCGCGCCGCGCTCGCCCCCGCCGGCTGATCGCCCGTCACATCGCGAAATACACCAGCTCGCCACCGATGATCGTGGCGGCCACCATGCCGGCGTCCAGCTCGGCCAGCGCCGTCGCCGGCGGCTCGTTCAGCACGCACAGGTCGCCCGGCTGCCCGGGTTCGACGGCGCGGGCCCGGTCCGGTCGCTCGGCGGCGCCCAGGAACATGGTCAAAGCCTCTCGCGCCGAGACACATTCGTCGGCGCCCAGGACGGCGCCGCTGGGTGTGGTGCGGTACACCGCGGCGCGCATCGCGGTCCACGGATCGCCGTGACCGAAGGGCATGTCGGTCGACAGCGCCACGCGCACTTGAGCTTTCAGCAACGACGCGACCCGCCACAACTGACCGTGCTCGGCGGCTGGGACGTCGGCGAGGTACTGATCGCCGCGCTCGGCGACGAAGTTGGGCTGCGTAACCACCGTCAGGCCCCCCGACGCGGAGAGTTCGGCCAGGTCGGCCAGGGTGTCGTCCGGCACAACCGCCGCGTGCTCGATGCGGTCGCGCGGGTGGCTGCCGGCGGCGCGCAGGGCGGCGATGGCGACCACGAGTTGGGCGGCGGTCACGCAGTGCAGCGCGATTGGCCGGTCGGCCGCGTGGTGCTCGGCGATCCAGTCCGTCAGGGCGTCGAGGTCGAGGCGGTCGTCGTGCAGGATCTTCTTTCCCGGCGACAGGAAGTGCAGCCGCGGCCGAAATTCGCCGCGGCGCTGCGCCACCACCAGCGAGACCATGTCGTCGGCGCCGAGGTCGGGGGTGGCGTCGGTGACACCCGTGACGCCGGTCGCGGTGATTCGGCGGCTGAGCTCCGCGAGGTCGGTTTCCCGGCGCGCCAGCGCATCCGACCAGCCCCGGTCGGCGCTGCGCAGCCGGCCGTCGGGGTGTTCGGCCAGGCCGACGCGGCCCAGCGCGGCCGAGTTGAGGATCCACAGCGCGCCGCTGCGATGCTGGACGCGTACCGGGACGCGCGGCACCACCGCGTCGAGGGCGGCCCGGTCCAGCTCGCCGGCGACGGACTCGTGATAGCCGACGGCGCGAATCCACCCGTCGGGACCTGGCGTGGCATTCGACAGCAGTTGCATCAGTTGGGTTTTGGTGGTGACGCCGGGCGGGCCGACGAGAAACGAGTCCAGGGCGGACGCGGCCGAGCGGACGTGCACGTGGTGGTCGTGCAACCCGGGCAGTACCGTCCCGCCGCCGGCATCGAGCAGACCCTCCCCCGGTCGGGCGGTCAGCCCGTCGCCCATCTCCTCGATCCGTTCGGAGACCCGGATGCACGTGGTCGTCCCGTCCAGCAGGGTGGCCCGCCGAATCAGCATGACAGGCAACGCCTTTCGGCTACCAGGCGCCGCACCGCCTCGTTGTGGGCGCCGAGTTCGGGCGCCGGCGCGGCCGCCGGCGGCGCGGTCGGCGGCGGGGCGGGGTGCCCCGAGGCCGACGGCTGGGTGGGCAGCGCCGCGTAGGTCGCGGCGACCGCGGCCAGCGACACGTGGATCGACTCGCCGCCGCCGCGGACCAGCGATTCGGTGACCGCGCAGGCCGCCTCCAGCCCCGTCAGCGGATCGGCGATGGCGTCCCCGCAGAACACCGGTTCGCCGTGGCCGGTGCCGACCAGGCCGCCCGCCACCGCGGCATCGTCGCCGAACGCCGGCCGCGGTGAATGCTCGTCGTACCCGGTGATCTGCAACCAGATTCGGCCCGCTCGCGGCGCAACGTCGCCCGGGCTGAGCCGGCGCCTGGCCAGCGCCGCGGGCCGGGAGCCCTCGATCACGACGTCAGCGACCGCGAGCAGGTCGCGCAGTTCGCCGGCGTTGTCGAAATCGACGCAATACGACAGCTTTCCGCCGTTCATCCAGTCGAAGAACGCGCGGTTTCCGCTGCGGGTGCCGTCCGGGCGGCGCGGGCTCTCGACTTTGACGACGGTCGCCCCGGCTCGGGCCAGCAGCTGTCCGCACAACGGGCCCGCCCACATCGACGACAGGTCGGCCACCAACAGGCCGGCGATCCGGTGTGCCTCCGCCCGGAATCCCATCCGTTCGATCCGCGGCGACGTGGCCGCGACCTCGTCCAGGGCGGCCGCGGGAAGGTCGAGCAGAACCGCTCGCTCGATGATCGCCGCCACCGGTTGCGTTGCGGCCCAACGCCCCAGCGTGGGCCAGGGGTCGGCGGGCACGTCGTCGGCGTGGACGAGCGCGGGCACCGCGGCGACATCGTCGGGGCGCGACAGCGTGATCGCGCACCAGCCGTCCCGCGCGGCAAGCAATCGGGTGGCGCCACCGCACGATACCGCCCCGCCGCGGGTCAATCCGAGCAGCGCGGCCCGCCCGGTCAGCAGCGGGGCGGCGGCAACGCGGATGCCGGCTCGGTGGGCGATGTCCGCGGCGACCCCCTCGGCGCGGGTCAGCACGTGGGCGCGGGAGAAGTCCGCCGGCCCGTCGGGCGGCCCGGTCAGGTAAGCCAACCCGCTGTTTCCCCAGTCGGCCGCCTCGCTGCTCACGACACCATTGTGCGCGTGGCGTGCCGCGCCGCGGGTCAGAACTGCAGGGCGCTGAAGCGCCAGTCCAGCACCGGCCGGTCGGGCTGGCCCGCGTCGTCGCTCACCGAGTAGACCAGCGAGCGAAGGTTCAGCACGCCGCCCTGCTCGGTCGGCTGCGCGGACTCGACGTGTAGTTCGCTGTAGAGGGTGTCGCCCTCGTGCACCGGGCCGGTGTGGTCGCAGGACTCCCAGCCCAGCACCGTCACCAGATTGGGCAGCAGCCGGCTGGCCTGCGCGAGCGCCAGCCCGATGGTGTGCCCGCCGTACACCAGCCGGCGCCCGCCGACCCGCGAATCATGGTGTGTGGCAGCGATATTCAAGGTCAGCCGGGCCAATTCCGGTGCGCCGCTGACAACGTCGCCGGTGCTGTGCAACACCGCGCCCGCGATCCCGGGGTCGAAATGCGGCCCGGGCACCTTGGCCCGGAAAGCCTCGCCGTCCCAGTGGGCGGTCGGATCGGCGGCGGGCGGGGCCGCGTCGGCGCCGATGGCCGACAGATCGTCGGCGGGACGATCGTCGGGACGAAAGTCCGGGCTCGCGGGCAGCATGGCGCAGCGGTAGAAGTCGAGGACCAGCTGATCGGCCTGGTCGATCGTGATCATCCGCAGCGCGGCCAACCCCGTGGGCGCCCGTCCGGGCTTGAGCGAATTCGGCCGCAGCCCAACGACTTCGGTGCGCGTGTAGATCGTGTCACCGAGGGCGGGAAAGTGGTGAAACGTGAGTCCGCGATAGAACAGGTTGGCCTTGACTCGCTGGGTCACCAGCGTCGACTGCCCGATCGCCACGTCGCAGACCAGGGCGGGATGCGCCAGCGCGCCGGGCAGGCCCGTGACCGCCGCACACAGGTCGGCGTCCAGCGCCAGGCGCAGCCGGTCTCCCACGATCGCCTGATGCGCCGCGGCCAGACCCGGCGACAGCGTCGCCGACGGCGCCCAGTCGAACACCTGGCCCACCGAAAGGTCGTCGAAGTAGGGTCCACCCTCGCGTATGTCGGCATAAGTCACGGGGCCAATATGGCATGGGTGAGCAGAGAGCACAGCGACGACTCCCAAGACGAAGAAGACCTGCTGGTTGCCACCGTGCGGGCGTTCATCGACCGCGACGTGAAACCGACCGTCCGGGAGGTCGAGCACGCCAACACCTACCCCGATGCGTGGATCGAGCAGATGAAGCGGATCGGCATCTACGGCCTGGCCGTTCCCGAGGAATACGGAGGGTCGCCGGTGTCGATGCCCTGCTATGTGCGGGTCACCCAGGAGCTGGCGCGCGGCTGGATGAGCCTGGCCGGCGCGATGGGCGGACACACCGTGGTGGCCAAGCTGCTGACCCTGTTCGGCACCGAGCAGCAAAAGCGCACGTACCTGCCGCCGATGGCCAGCGGCGAGCTGCGGGCCACGATGGCGCTGACCGAGCCCGGCGGCGGCTCCGACCTGCAGAACATGTCCACCACCGCGCTGCCCGACGGATCCGACGACCTGGTGATCAACGGTTCCAAGACCTGGATTTCCAACGCGCGCCGCTCCGGGCTGATCGCCCTGTTGTGCAAGACGGACCCGAACGCCCAGCCCCGGCACAAGGGCATCTCGATCGCGCTCGTCGAGCACGGCGCGGGCCTGTCGGTGTCGCGGGACCTGCCCAAGCTCGGCTACAAGGGCGTCGAGTCCTGTGAGCTGTCGTTCGACAACTACCGATTGCCGGCGACCGCGATTTTGGGCGGCCGCCCGGGCGAGGGCTTTTCGCAAATGATGAAGGGGCTCGAGACGGGCCGCATCCAGGTAGCTGCGCGGGCCCTGGGGGTGGCGACGGCGGCGCTCGAGGACGCGCTGGCCTACGCGCAGCAGCGGGAGAGCTTCGGCCGGCCGATCTGGAAGCACCAGGCCGTCGGCAACTACCTCGCCGACATGGCGACCAAGCTGACCGCAGCCCGTCAGCTCACCCGGTATGCCGCGGAGCGCTACGACAGCGGCGAACGCTGCGACATGGAAGCCGGGATGGCCAAGCTGTTCGCCTCCGAGGTCGCGATGGAGATCGCGCTCAACGCCGTGCGCATCCACGGCGGCTACGGCTACTCCACCGAATACGACGTCGAACGATACTTCCGCGACGCGCCCCTGATGATCGTCGGCGAAGGCACCAACGAGATCCAGCGCAACGTGATCGCCGAGCAGCTCGTCGCCCGGGGCGGGATCTGAAGGGAGGGAGCCGAAATCTCCCGGTCCGACGCCGATGTGTGCTGTATATTTGCCTGACTTCACGTGCCAGCAAAGCCTGGAACCGAGGGAACCACACGGAAAGGGAGTCGTCATGAGTTATCCCCCAGGGCCGTACGAGGGTTCCCCAGAATGGCAGGGCCAGCAGCAACCGGGTTGGCAGGGCCAACCGCCGGAATGGCAGGGCCAGCAACCGGGTTGGCAAGGTCAGCAACCGGGTTGGCCGGGCCAGCAGCCGGGCTGGCCGGCCCAGCGCGAACCGGACAACTACCTCGTCTGGGCGATCCTGACCACGGTCCTGTGTTGTCTTCCGCTGGGAATCGTCTCGATCGTCTACTCCACCAAGGTCTCTGGGCTGTGGACGCAGGGGCGGTACGCCGAGGCCCAGTCCGCTTCGGAGAGCGCCAAGAAGTGGGCGATCATCGCCGCGATCGCGGGCGGGGTCATCGGGCTGATGTCCGCGATCGTGTACTTCTTCATCTTTGCCTTCGCCATTTCCAACCTGCCGTCGACCACTACGACGACGTTTTCGGGTTACTGAGTTTCTACTGGGAGAGGCCTTGGGCGCCAACGTGAATGGCGTCCACCAGGCCCCACTCCAGCGCCGTATCGGCGCCGACGGTCCGTCCGGACAGCACGAGATACGCCGTGCGCCAGCGGCCGATTCGGCGCGTAACGCTGACGGTGCCGCCGGCGCCGGGGATCAGGCCCAGGGTCAATTCGGGTAGCCCGAAGACCGAATCGTCGCGCGCCTCAATCCATCCGCAGAACGCCGCCATCTCCAGTCCGCTGCCCATCACCCGGCCGTGCACCCCGGCGCGGCAGGACCGGCCGAGCCGGGCGGTCAGCGCGTCGAGCGCAAGCGCTGGGCTGTGCCGGGTGCGCGCCAGGTGCGCGCTGGCCGGGTCCGCGAAGGTGCCGAACTCGGCGAGGTCTCCGCCGCTGCAAAACGATGGGCCGTTGCCGCTCAACACGATCCCGGTCACCGACGGGTCGAGTTGGGCCACCGTCAGCGCCTCCAGCAGCGCCGCGCGCGCGTCGGTGGAAAACGCGTTGTGGCGTTGCGGCCGGTTGAACGCGATGAGCAGGGTGTCGCCGTCGCGGCGCGCCTGCACCGGGTCTCCGATCTCGGGCATGCGGGCGGGGCCGCGCTCGTCGAGCCAGCGCGCGAACTCCGGGCCGGCCTGCAGCGTGGAGTAGGCCAACGACTCGGTCACCACCGCGGCCAGCGTCGGGCCATCGGGGCTGACCGCGCGCAGCACGTCGTCGCAGACGCTGCTGGCATGCGGCCAGCGTTGGCAGCGCCGCGTCAGCTCGGCCAGCGTCTCGGGCACCGAATCGACGGTGACCACCCGGCGATCGGTGCAGGATTCCTCCGTCAGGGTGAAAGTCGCTGCGTCGAGCCATGTTTCGGACTTCGCGATGTCAGCGGCCGAGCCGACGGCGACGGTCACCCCCGGCGGCACGTCGACGCCGGCGTCCGTCGCGCCCGACAGGTCGACCACCCGGAGAGTCACACCGAATACTTCTCGATCAGCCCGTTCTTGTAGAGCTTTCCGGTGTCGGTGCGCGGCAGCTGCGTCTCGAACGCGATGGATCGCGGGCATTTGTAGTGCGCCAGGCGGTCTCGCAGCCAGCCGAGCAGCTCGGCGGCGAATTCGTCGGTGGCGTCAGCAGGGTCGACGGTCTGCACGGCGGCCACCACGCGCTGGCCCATCTCGTCATCGGGAATGCCGAACACCGCCGCGTCGAGCACCTTGGGGTGGGTGACCAGAAGGTTCTCGGTCTCCTGCGGATAGATGTTCACCCCGCCGGAGATGATCATGTGGTGGCGCCTGTCGGTCAGGAACAAGTAGCCCTCGTCGTCGAGATAGCCGACGTCGCCGACGGTGGCCCAACCGTGCTTGTCATGTGAGGCAGCGGTTTTCGTCGGATCGTTGAGGTATTCGAAGGAGAAGCCGCCCTCGAAGTAGATCTCACCGGGCTGCCCCGCGGGCAGCTCTGTTCCGTCCTCGCCGAGGATGTGGATCTGGCAGTTCATGGGCCGGCCGACCGAACCGGGATGGGCCAGCCACTCCTCGGCGCTGATCAACGTCGACCCGATCGCCTCCGAGGACGCGTAATACTCGTCGACGATCGGCCCCCACCAGTCGATCATCTGCTTCTTGATCTCCACCGGACACGGCGCCGCGGCGTGCATCACCCGCTGCAGGCTGGATATGTCGTACGAATCACGAACCGCCTGAGGCAGTTTGAGCATCCGGGTGAACATGGCCGGCACGAACTGGCCGTGGGTCACGCGGTAGCGCTGGATGGCGTCCAGCGTGCCCTCGGGATCGAACTTCTCCAGAACCACGGTCGTGATGCCGCCGGCCTGCGCGGTCATCGACCACACCGACGGCGCCGTGTGATACAGCGGGGCCGGGCTCAGATAGATCGAGTCAGGCGTCATCCAGAATTCCACCAGCGCCGCCATCATGCCCGCCGCGTCCGCCGGCGGGACGTGCGGCAACTCGCGTTTGATTCCCTTGGGCCGCCCGGTGGTGCCCGAGGAGTACTGCAGCAGGTCGCCCTCGAGTTCGTCGTCGATCGGTGTGTCGGGTTGGCCCGCAACGCATTCCGGGTAGCGCTCCCAGCCGTCGAGATCGCCGTCGGCCATCATCAGCAGGGCCGGTAGCCCGCCCGGCAAGTGTTGCGCCAGGCCCTCGCAGGTTTCACGCAGTGCGCCCGATCCGACGATCGCCCGGGCGCTGCTGTTGTCGATGATGTACGCCGCCTCGGCCGGGGTCAGGTGCGTGTTGATCGGCACGTAGTACAGGCCGCTGCGCCGCGCCGCCCACATGACCGCGTGGATGTGTTCGTTGTTCTCCATCAGGATCGCGACGGTGTCACCCTCGCGCAGGCCGGCCTCGCGGAACCGGTGGGCCAGCCGGTTGGCGCGGGCTTCCAGGTCGTCGAACGTGACGACGGTGCCCGACGGGTGCAGGATCACGGCGGGCTTGTCGGCGCCGATGTGGGGGCGAATCTGCATGCGAGGACTGTACCGCCGCGCGTGTTGACGGGTGTCAAGTGGGCAGCAGCAGGGCGCTGTCGCCGAATTCATGCCACAAATAGCCGCGTTCGACGGCCTCGCGGTAGGCGCCGGCCACCAACTCCGGGCCGGCGACGGCCTCCAGCAGCAACAGGTGGGACGCGCCGGCGTCGTGCCATCCGGTGATCAAGCCGTCGACCACGCGGCTCGGGCGGGATGGGCCGAGCACCAGGTCCGTCCAGCCCGCCACCGGCCGCACCGTGCCGCCGCGGTCCGCGGCCGATTCCAGAGCGCGGGTCACCGTGGTTCCGGCCGCGATCACCCTGCCGCCGGCCGAGCGCGTGGAGTTCACCAACCGCGCGGTCGCGGGTGGCACCCGGAAAAGCTCGGGCGTGGGCGGCTCGCCCGCCTCCGCCGAGGACACCCCGGCGTGCAGCGTGATCGGCGCGATCGCGACCCCGCTCGCCACCAGAGCTGTCACCAATTCCGTGCTGAAAGGACGTGCCGCGCTGGGCATTTCGGCGCTGCCGGGACGACGGGCGAACACGGTTTGGTAGTAGCGCAGCGGCCACTGCCGCGATACATAGGCGTAGCGGATCGCCCGGCCGTGCCGGCCGAGGTACGCCCCGACGTTGCCCTCGATGATCACCCGCGCGGTCCACAAGCGGGCGCCGCCGACGCCGGGCCGCGGATAGGACGACTCGATGACGAGCGCGGCGCCGCCGGGCAGGTCGATGCGTTCGCCGGGCCGGACGTCGGTGAGGTGTCCGGTCGCGTTCGCCGCGGGCCGCAGCTCCACCACCCACACTTTCTCGGTGCGCACGGTGGAGAAGTGCACCGCGATCGGCTGACCGGCGCGGCGGCCGTCGACCGCGGCGGGCATGGTGGCGGAATCGTTCACCACCAATAGGTCGCCGGCCCGCAGGTACTCACCGAGGTCGCGGAAGTGCGCGTGGTCGATCCCGGTGGGCCGGGCGACCAGCAGCTTGACCGCGTCCCGGGCCAGGCCGCGCGCCTCGGGCGGCTCGGTGGCATCGGAGCCCGGGCGCCGGTGGAAGCGCGTGTGCGGCTGCGGGACAGGCGGGATGGTCGGGATTGTCGGGAGGCTCGGGAGAGTCATTGCCGCGCTCCGGAGAGCGCCAGGTCCGCGGACCGATACCGACCGGACTTCGGGCGGGTGTCCAGGAGCCGCAACACCGCGGGCACGACGGATTCCGGCTCGGCACGATCGGAGATGTCCTCGCCCGGGAACGCGGCCTGGTGCATCTCGGTGCGCATGTCGCCGGGGTCGAACGCATACACCGGCACGGCCGGGATCTCGGCGGCCAGCACGGCCGACAGCTGATCGAGGGCGGCCTTGGACGAGCCGTAGCCGCCCCAGCCGGGATACGGTTCGACGGCGGCGTCGGAGGTCAGGTTGACAACCACCCCGCCGTTCTCGGTGAGAGCCGGCAGCGCCGCCTGGATCAGCGCCAGCGGGGCGAACAGGTTCGTCTGGTACACGGCCGAAAACTCGGACGCCGGATAGTCGGCGAGCAGCGGTTGGGGGCTGGGACCCAACCGGCTCGCGTTGTTGACCAGCAGCCGAAGCGGCCCGGCGTCGATCGCGGCCGCGACCAACGCGTCACGATGCGACGCTTGCGTGACGTCTCCGGGTAACGCGATCAGTCGTGTCGAATTCAGCTCTGCCGCAGTGGTTTCCAGGTCGGGGTCGCGGCGGGCATCGCCCACGACGGTCCAGCCTCGGTCGAGCAGGGCGGCGGTCAGCGCCTTGCCGAATCCGCGCGAGGCGCCTGTGACGATTGCGACGGGACGGGTGTCGGATTGAGTCATACGCCCCATACTGATAGTTAAAGTAAACTTTAAGTCAAGTCCGGTAGGGAGGTCGTATGGATAAGCGGGATTTGTTCACCGTCAGCGAGATCGCGACGCGAAGTGGCTTCGCCGCGTCGGCCATCCGGTTCTACGAAAGCCAGGGCCTGATCACCGCGTCCCGGACGTCCGGCGGCCAGCGCCGGTTCGAGCGGCACATGTTGCGGCGCCTGGCGTTCATCCGGGCCGCCCGAAACGTCGGGCTAAGGCTGGAGGAGGTCGCCGACGCCCTGGCGAAACTCCCGGACGCCCGCACCCCGACGCGCGCCGACTGGGCCGCGCTATCGAAAACGTGGCGCACGCGCCTCGACGATCAAATCGCGGGCCTGATGGCGCTTCGCGACAACCTGGACTCGTGCATCGGCTGCGGTTGTCTGTCGCTGAAGCGCTGCGCCATCTCCAATCCCGGTGACACCGCGGCGGGCGCGGGACCGGGCGCGGTCTACCTGCCGAAGTCCTTGCGACGGCAGGCAATTGGCGGCTAGCGCCGGGGTGCTACGACGATTCGGACAGCCGCTGCTTGAGCGCCTCGAACTCGTCCTTGACGCCGGTGGGCAGCCTGTCGCCGACGAACTCGAACCACTCCTCGATCAGCGGCAATTCCTTGCGCCACTCGTCGGCGTCGACGGTCAAAGCCCGACCCACGTCCTCGCCGGTGACGTCGAGGCCGTCCAAGTCGAGGTCCTCGGCGGTGGGGACGATGCCGATCGGGGTGTCCTGGCCGCCGGCCTTGTGCTCGATGCGGTCGACGATCCACTTCAGCACGCGGCTGTTCTCCCCGAAGCCCGGCCACAGGAACTTGCCGCCCTCGCCGCGGCGGAACCAGTTGACGAAGAACACCTTCGGCAGCTTGGACTCGTCGGAGTTCTTGCCGAGATCCAGCCAGTGCTGGAAGTAGTCACCGACGTGGTAGCCGAGGAACGGCAGCATGGCCATCGGGTCGCGGCGCACGGTGCCGACCTTGCCCTCGGCGGCGGCGGTCTGCTCGCTGCCCATGGTGGCTCCCATGAACACGCCGTGCTGCCAGTCGCGGGCCTGGGTCACCAGGGGCACCGTGGTCTTGCGGCGCGCGCCGAACAGGATGCCCGAGATCGGCACACCCTGCGGGTCGTCCCACTCCGGCGCCAGGATCGGACACTGCGACATCGGCGTGCAGTAACGCGAATTCGGGTGGGCCGCTTTGGTTTCCGTCTCGCGAATGATCCAGTCCTGACCCTTCCAGTCGATCAGGTGATCCGGCTCGCCCTCCAGGCCTTCCCACCACACCTCGTCGTCGTCGGTCAGCGCGACGTTGGTGAAGACGGTGTTGCCCGCGGCGATGGTGCGCATGGCGTTGGGGTTGGACTTCCAGTTGGTGCCCGGTGCGACCCCGAAGAAACCGAACTCGGGGTTGACCGCGTATAGCCGGCCGTCCTTGCCGAACCGCAGCCAGGCGATGTCGTCGCCGAGCGTTTCGGCCCGCCAGCCCGGGATGGTCGGCTGCAGCATGGCCAGGTTGGTCTTACCGCAGGCCGACGGGAACGCCGCGGCGAAGTAGTAGGCCTTGTTCTCCGGGGAGATCAGCTTGAGGATCAGCATGTGCTCGGCGAGCCAGCCCTCGTCGTGGGCCATTGCCGACGCGATGCGCAGCGAGTAGCACTTCTTGCCCAGCAGGGCGTTGCCGCCGTAGCCGGAGCCGTAGCTCATGATCTCGCGGGTCTCCGGGAAGTGGGTGATGTATTTGGTGTCGTTGCAGGGCCACGGCACGTCCTTTTGGCCCGGCTCCAGCGGGGCCCCGACGGAGTGCAGCGCCTTGACGAAGAATCCGTCGTTGCCCATCTTCTCCAGGGCGGCCTTGCCCATCCGGGTCATCACCTTCATGGAGACGACGACGTATTCGGAGTCGGTGATCTCCACGCCCAGCTTGGGGTCGTCGGCCCCGAGCGGGCCCATGCAGAACGGCACCACGTACATCGTGCGGCCGCGCATGCAGCCCCGGTACAGGTCCTTCAGGGTGGAGCGCATCTCCGCCGGGTCCATCCAGTTGTTGGTGGGCCCCGCGTCGCTCTCCCGCTCGGAGCAGATGAAGGTCCGCGACTCCACGCGCGCGACGTCGGACGGATCGGACAACGCCAGGAAGGAATTGGGGTACTTCTCGGGGTTCAGGCGCTTGAACGTGCCCGCCTCGACGAGCTGGTCGGTCAGCCGCTGCCACTCTTCGTCGGAGCCGTCAGCGAACACCACCCGGTCCGGCTGGGTGAGCTCGGCGACCTCCTCCACCCACGACAGCAGCCCCTGGTGCTCGGTGGGCGGGTTGTCCAGACCCGGAATGGTCGCTGAGGTCATCGAACTCTCCTGAATTCTTCGTCTGCGTTCCTGGCGTTCGTCGTGCGTATGCGTTCGCCCACACAACTGTTGACATGGTGATGCGTTAACTACAGGTTATCGTGATCACCTTGCTGGGGATGGTTCGGGCGGGTATAAGCCTCCTCACAACAACGATTCAGAAACCGGCCGTCACGAATCGTCGCCGTCCGTGTCCGTCGACGCCGCTTCGGCGATTTCGTCCTCGCCGGCGGGTTCGGCCACGTTCTCGGATTCGTTCTCGGGTTCCTGCTCGGATTGGGGTATACCCGGTTCTCCCAGCTCTGCACGGACGGCCTCGAGCGCCGCGGCGATCGTCGGCATCTCCCGATCGCGCACCGCCGCGGCCCGCGCCGCGGCGATCGCGTGCTCGCGCAGTTCGCTGTCGATGGCGCTGACCTGCTCGGACACCCGCGCGTTCTCCGCCTCCTCGCGGGCGAGGAGCGCCGTGCTCAGCACCGACTCGGCGACCAGCACCCGGGTGGCGACAAACTCCTCGACCGCCGAACGCAGCGACGACGTCGCGTCGCCGGCCCAGCGGTCGAGCAAGGCGCGGTCGTGCAGCAGGCCGCGGAGATTGACCACCAGGAAGGTGACGGCCAGGCCGATCGCCACGCATGCCGCGGCCCCGGCGATTTGGGCCAGGGGGTTCAGGCCGTGGGCCAAACCGGCGACCAGCCGGCTCAGCGTCAGCGCGACGCCCAGCCCGAACCCGGCACCCAGCAGCATCATCAGCCAGGTTTCCTGCCGCCGCGATTTCAGGTGCGGGGGTCCCACGTCGACCGCCGGCAGCTTGTCGACGGCCGGCAATGCGACCGGCACCCCCATCTCCGTCGCGATGCCCGCCAGGTGTGTGGTGGTGTGCTCGCTCACCTCGGTGACTATCTCGTCCAGCCGCTCGCGGGTGTGCGCCTCGAACTCGGGAATCTTGCGCCGGGACAGACCGCCGACGTCCTCCTGCAGTTCACCGCGCAGCGCCGAGCAGCGGTTGCGCGCGAAGTAGGACAACTCGACCCGCGCCTGCTGGATCTGGCCGCGCAGCGTGATCGTCCGCTCGGATTTCGCCTGGCGCCGCTGGCGCAGGGCCGTGCCGCGCTCTTCGCGCAACGCCTCGACCCGGACCCGCCGACCGGCGCCCTCGGCGTCGCGTTCGACGCGCTGTCGCAGTGTCTGAAGCCGAGATTCCCACGCCCGCAGCCTATTTCGCCGCGCGATATCGGAATCGGCGAGCTGCGCCGACACGGTGTCCACCAGCTCGTCGACGGCCGGCTCACCGAGGTCGGGGGCCGCGGCCGCGCCCACCCACGGCACCTGGCCATAGCGCGGTGCGTGCGCGGCCAACGTCTCCCGATCGACCTTCAGCGTGTCGCGCCAGTTGAGGTGCACGTCGATCTTGGACACCACGCCGATCACCGCGTCGGTGTGTTCGGCGGCGCCGTCCAGCAGCACACAGTCGGATTCGGTCAACGGCGCGGCCGCCGACACCACGAACACCACCGCGGCCGGCGCATCGCCGGGTCCCAGATCCGTCGACTCGACGAACTTGTGCTGCGGCAGCCGTTCCCGCAGCGCCGCGACCACCCCGCTCACCCCGGACATCCACGGGCCGGTCACCAGTACGACGTCGAGCCGATTGACGGCGGGCGCGTCCAGCCGCGGGCCGATCCCCGCCACCAGCGCGTCCACCCGGGCGGCCGGGTCGTCGCGATCCTCGCCGCTCACCATGCCTGCCCGGCGGCATCGGGAAGTGATCCGCAGGTCTGCGACCACAGCCGCAGCGATCCCCTGGCGATGTCCGCCCCGCAGGCGCGGTGCACGTCGCTCACCGGTCCGCGGCTGTAGCGCTGCCAGAGGGCGGCCCGCGGCAGGTGCGCGGCCGGATCGGCGTCGGCGGACACGGGGCCGACCCGCAGCCCGGCCGCCTCGGCCAGGTCGACCGCGGCGGCCATCCGGGCGATCACCGTGTCGTCGCGGCGAAGGAATCGGCCAATCCGCTCGTCGATTTCGCTGTGGGAGACGGCCAGGGCCTCCAATTCCGCGACGGCGTCGAGCACCCGCCGGTAGCGCGCCTCGGCGCCCAGGGCCGACAGCTTGGTCAGGACCACGTCCAGGCGGCTGGTGCGGCGCAGCAGGGCGCGCAGCTGCGCCGGCGTCCTGCCCTGGCGGACCGCCGCGATCCCCAGCGCGGTGCCGAACAGATCCAGCGTGTGCAGCAGGAGCCGCCGAGCGGCGACGGGCACCGGGTTGTCGGCCGCCAGGAATCCGTCGAAGGACCCGTCGAGTGACGCAGCGCCGCCGGGCTGCGCGGCCAACTCCCGCAGCCCGGCCCACACCGTGGCGTCCAGGTCGTCGAGCGCGGCGACGGCGAGCAGGCCGATCATCGGCTCGACCGGGACACCGGCGAGCGTCGCGAGTTTCGCGCAGCGTCCGCGCGCGGCCGCGATTGGATTGTCGCCGCGGCCCGACAGCGAGCCGGCCAGATCGGCTTTGTTCAGCACCGCCAGCACCGGGCGCTCGGCCGCGCCGATCGCGTCGGCGTCCTCCGGCTTGATCACCTCGGCAATGACGTAGACAACGACGTCGACGTCGCGGTCGCCGGCGCGGTCCGGCGGGGCCACCGCGATCCTCGACGCGCGGCCGGCGCGGTCCAGGGCGCGCGCGACCGTGCCGCACCCCACGCCCCGACGCCCGCGGACCGCCACGCGCAGTGGCGCGGCGGCTCGTTCGGCGATCGCCATCACGCGCGGGTCAGCGTGCTCGGCGGCGAATCGCGTCAGCTCGTCGACGAAAATCTGGTGCCCCTGTCCCTCTGCCGGTCGATCGCGTTGGCCGATCCGCCGGCCAGCCCATTTTGCCCGGTGGCGGATCGAGTCCCACCGAATGGTGGCACCTGCGCCACCGAGATGCGAGCCACCTTGGTGTTACCAGCCGAAGGCAACTGTTGGGTATCAATCTGGACCAGGGGCGGCTACATCGGGCGTTCATGGGCCACCATGGACAAATGCATGCGCAACCCCGGGTGGGGACACGTCCCGACACACCGGTGGAGGCGAGGACCGGACTAGAGGTTGGCCAGCACGTGACCCCAGCACCGGAGCCGCACGATTCGGACAACCCGCAGCACGGCTACCTTCCGGCGTCGAGTTTTCGTTCCCGGCGCTCCGCCCTGTCCGACGCCCAGCGCCAGACCTGGGAACGCCTGTGGCCGCAGCTGGGCATGTCGGAGATACCCCGGCGGACCGAACCGCTGGACACCAGCGCGTGGTTTGGCCGCGATGCGCCGGTAGTGCTCGAAATCGGCTGTGGCAGCGGCACATCCACGCTGGCGATGGCCAAGAACGAGCCCGGCGTCGACGTGATCGCGGTGGAGGTCTACCGGCGGGGGCTGGCGCAGCTGCTGTCCGCGATCGACCGCGACCGGGTCGGCAACATCCGGTTGATCCGGGGCAACGCGGTCGACGTCCTGCACTATCTCATTGCGCCCGCGTCGCTGAGCGGGGTCCGCGTCTTCTTTCCCGACCCCTGGCCCAAGGCACGCCACCACAAACGCCGGTTCCTGCAACCGAGCACGATTGGCCTGATCGCTGACCGGTTACTCCCTGGTGGTGTCCTGCACGCCGCGACGGACCACCCCGGGTATGCCGAGCAGATCGCCCAGGCCGGCGACGCCGAAGCCCGGCTGTGCCGTGTCGAGCCCGGCAGCCGACTGCCGGTCTCGATCGTCCGGCCCACCACCAAATACGAGACGAAAGCTCGAGAAGCGGGCAGCGCTGTGACCGAGTTGATCTGGCTTCGACGATAGAGGCGATGAGCATGAGCCTGACCGAACAGACCGCAGCAGTACCCGAACCGCTCGAATCACCGGCGGTGCTGTCGGGCGGTCTGGGCAGTTTCGAAGCGCCGCCCAAGCGCGTACTGCTGGTGTGGGACGCCCCCAACCTCGACATGGGCCTCGGGTCCATCCTGGGCCGGCGCCCCACCGCCCTCGAGCGTCCACGCTTTGACGCGCTCGGTCGCTGGCTGCTGGCCCGCACCGCGGAGGTCAGCGCCGGCCGCCCGGGCGTCGTGGTCGAACCGGAGGCCACCGTCTTCACCAACATCGCCCCGGGCAGCGCCGACGTCGTTCGACCGTGGGTCGACGCGCTGCGTAACGTGGGCTTCGCGGTCTTTGCCAAGCCGAAGATCGACGAGGACAGCGACGTCGACCGCGACATGCTCGCGCACATCGAACAGCGGCGCCAAGAAGGCCTTGCGGCACTGGTCGTGGCTTCGGCCGACGGCCAGGCGTTCCGTCAACCGCTGGAAGAAATCGCGCGCAGCGGGGTTGGCGTCCAGGTGATCGGATTTCGTGAACACGCGAGTTGGGCGTTAGCGTCGGATACCTTGGACTTCGTCGACCTGGAAGACATTGCGGGTGTTTTCCGGGAGCCATTGCCGCGAATCGGCCTAGATTCGCTGCCTGACCATGGAGCGTGGCTGCAGCCCTTCCGGCCGCTGTCCGCCCTATTGACCACGCGTGTGTGAGACTGGGAACCCAATGCGCGGGTCCGTAGAGATCCAGTAAGGAGCTTACGTGTTCGCCTGGTGGGGTCGAACCGTGTACCGCTACCGGTACATCGTCATCGGAGTCACGGTGGCTCTTTGCCTTCTCGGCGGCCTGTTCGGGATGAGCCTGGGCAAGCATGTCACACAGAGCGGCTTCTACGACGAGGGCAGCCAATCGGTGAAGGCGTCGGTACTGGGCGACAAGACCTACGGCCGCGACCGCACCAGCCACGTGGTGGCCACCTTCACCGCCCCGAACGGCGGATCGGTCGACGACCCGGCGTGGCGGGACAGAATCGTCGGCGAGCTCAACAAGTTCAAGAACGACCATCCCGATCAGGTCGTCGGCTGGGCCGGCTGGCTGGCGGCGCCCGACAGCCCGAGCTCGCTGATCAAGGGGATGGCCACCGAGGATAGGAAGCACACGTTCGTCTCCATCCCGCTGAAGGGCGACGACGACGACAGCATCCTCAACAACTACAAGGCCATCGCGCCCGACCTGCAGAAGCTCGACGGCGGCACGGTTCAGCTCGCCGGCCTGGAGCCGATAGCCAACGCCCTGACCGGCACCATCGCCACCGACCAGGAGGCGCTGGAATACATCGGGCTACCGATAGTGACGGTGGTGCTGTTCCTGGTGTTCGGCGGCGCGGTCGCCGCCGGCTTGCCGGTCATGGTGGGCGGTCTCAGCATTGCAGGCTCGCTGGGCATCCTGCGGTTCGTCGCCATCTTCGGCCCGGTGCACTTCTTCGCCCAACCGGTGATCTCGCTGATCGGTTTCGGTATCGCCATCGACTACGGGCTTTTCGTGGTGAGCCGATTCCGCGAGGAGATCGCCGAGGGCTACGACACCGACGCCGCCGTGCGCCGCACGGTCATGACGGCCGGTCGCACCGTGACGTTCTCCGCGGCGCTGATCATCGCGTCGAGCGCCAGCCTGCTGGTGTTGCCGCAGGGCTTCGTGCATTCGCTGGTCTATGCGATCTTCGCCGCGGTCGGGCTTGCGGCGCTGCTTTCGATCACGTTGCTGCCGGCCTGCCTGGGGATCCTCGGCCGCCACGTCGACGCGCTGGGCGTGCGGACGGCGTTCCGGGTCCCGTTCCTGCGCAATTGGAAGTATTCGCGCGCCTACCTCAACTGGCTCGCCGACCGGCTGCAGAAGACCAAGACCCGCGAGGAGGTCGAGGCCGGGTTCTGGGGCAAGCTCGTCAACTTCGTGATGAAGCGGCCGCTGGCGTTCGCCATCCCGATCGCCGTCGGCATGATCCTGCTGGTCATCCCGCTGGGCAACCTGTCGTTCGGCGGCATGAGCGAGAAGTACCTGCCGCCCAACAATTCCGTCCGTCTGGCGCAGGAGCACTTCGACAAGCTCTTTCCCGGATACCGGACCGAACAACTGACGATGGTGATCAAGAGCGACAACGGCAGCAAGGTCACCGACCAGCAGGTTGCCGACATCCGCAACCGGATCTCCTCGATTACCGGGTTTACCGACAAAACCTGGCAGGAGCGGCCGTGCCCCACGATCGCCGGCAACCCCTGTGTCAGCGGGCCGAACGGGGCTGCGCAGCCCAAGGACGGGTCGGTGCGGGTGATCCAGAACGGCCTGTCCAATCGCAATGACGCCGCCAAGAAGATCAGCGAGCTGCGGGCGATATCGCCGCCGAAGGGCCTGACTCTTCTGGTCGGCGGCACGCCGGCGCTGGAGCAGGACAGCATCCACAGCCTGTTCAGCAAGGCGCCGCTGATGCTCGTCCTATTACTCGGCGCCACAACACTGTTGATGTTCCTGGCGTTCGGGTCGGTGGTGTTGCCAATCAAGGCGGTGGTGATGAGCGCGCTGACGCTCGGATCCACGCTGGGCATCCTGACCTGGATCTTCGTCGACGGGCACTTCTCGACGTTGCTGAACTTCACGCCGACGCCGTTGATGGTGGTGCTGATCGCGCTGGTCGTCGCGGTCGGGTTCGGCCTGGCCACCGACTACGAGGTGTTCCTGGTGTCCCGAATGGTCGAGGCGCGGGAACGCGGCATGTCGACCGCGGAGGCGATCCGGATCGGTACCGCGACCACCGGGCGTCTGATCACGGCCGCCGC
>NZ_MBET01000020.1:0-19979 GCF_001954215.1 Mycobacterium sp. IS-2888 | reverse complement strand
GGCCTACGGCGGCACCGACACCGACGGCGCCGAGCTGGCGCCGGTCGACATGATCACCGGGCCGGGCAACATCTACGTCACCGCCGCCAAGCGGCTGTGCCGCTCGCGGGTGGGCATCGACGCCGAGGCCGGCCCAACCGAGATCGCCATCCTCGCCGACAACACCGCCGACCCGGCGCATCTGGCCGCAGACCTGATCAGCCAGGCCGAACACGACGAGATGGCCGGCAGTGTGCTGGTCACCCCGAGCGAGGATTTGGCCGAGGCCACCGACGCCGAGGTGGCGGCCCAGCTGCAGACCACGGTGCACCGCGAGCGCGTGACGGCCGCGCTGAGCGGACGCCAGTCCGGGATCATCTTGGTCGACGACCTGGACGCTGGGGTCAAGGTGGTCAACGCGTACGCCGCCGAGCACCTGGAGATCCAGACTGCCGATGCGCCGCGGGTCGCCAGCCAAATACGTTCGGCCGGAGCCATTTTCGTCGGGCCGTACTCGCCTGTGAGTCTCGGCGACTACTGCGCGGGATCGAATCACGTGCTGCCGACCGGAGGTAGCGCGCGGCATTCCAGCGGCCTGTCGGTGCAGACGTTCCTGCGCGGCATTCACGTCGTCGACTACACCGAGGCGGCCCTCAAGGACGTCTCGGGTCATGTCGTGACGCTGGCGAAGGCCGAGGACCTGCCGGCGCACGGCGAGGCGGTACGGCGGAGGTTCGAGCGATGATGGAACCCGAGCCCACACTGGACGACCTGCCGCTGCGCGACGACCTGCGCGGCAAATCGCCCTATGGTGCACCGCAATTGGTGGTTCCGGTGCGGTTGAACACCAACGAGAACCCGCACCCGCCCACGCAAGCCCTCGTCGACGACGTGGTGCGCTCGGTTGCCGAGGCGGCCGCCGGGCTGCATCGTTACCCCGACCGCGACGCGGTGGCCCTGCGCCAGGATCTGGCCGCCTACCTCAGTGCGCAGACCGGAGTCCCCTTGGCCACCGAAAACCTCTGGGCCGCCAATGGTTCCAACGAGATCCTGCAACAGCTGCTGCAGGCGTTCGGCGGACCGGGGCGCAGCGCCATCGGCTTCGTGCCGTCGTATTCGATGCACCCGATCATCTCCGACGGCACGCACACCGAATGGCTGGAAGCGGTCCGCGCCGACGACTTCAGCCTCGACGTCGATGCCGCCGTCGCCGCCATCACCGACCGGCGGCCCGACGTGGTATTCATCGCCAGCCCCAACAACCCGTCCGGACAGAGCGTTTCGCTGGCGGATCTGCGACGGCTGCTCGACGTGGTGCCGGGGATCCTGATCGTCGACGAGGCGTACGGGGAGTTCTCGTCGCAGCCCAGCGCGGTGTCGCTGGTCGCGGAGTACCCGACCCGGCTAGTCGTGACCCGCACCATGAGCAAGGCGTTCGCCTTCGCCGGCGGCAGGCTCGGCTATTTGATCGCCACGCCGGCGCTGATCGACGCGATGCTGCTGGTACGGCTGCCCTATCACCTGTCGTCGCTCACGCAGGCCGCGGCGCGGGCCGCGCTGCGCCACGCCGACGACACGCTGGGCAGCGTGGCCACCCTCGCCGCCGAACGCGACCGCGTGGCAACGGCCTTGACCGCCATGGGCTTTCGGGTGATCCCCAGCGACGCGAACTTCGTGCTGTTCGGACGGTTCGCCGACGCGCCGGCCACCTGGCAGCGCTATCTGGACGCGGGCATACTGATCCGCGACGTCGGGATTCCCGGGTACCTGCGCGCCACCACGGGACTCGCCGATGAGAACGATGCGTTCCTGCGAGTCAGCGCCCAGCTCGCCACCACCGAACTGGCTCCAGCCACCCCCAGCCCTGTAGGAGCGCCGTGACCCAGACAGACGCAGCGACCCGCAGTGCGCGTATCGAACGTCGCACCAAGGAAACCGACATCGTCGTCGAACTCGACCTCGACGGCACCGGGCAGGTCCACGTCGACACCGGTGTGCCGTTCTACGACCACATGCTCACGTCGCTGGGCACGCATGCCAGCTTCGACCTGACCATTCGCACCACGGGCGACGTCGAGATCGAGGCGCACCACACCATCGAGGACACCGCGATCGCGCTGGGTCAGGCGCTCGGGCAGGCGCTCGGCGACAAGAAAGGCATCCGCCGGTTCGGCGACGCGTTCATCCCGATGGACGAGACGCTGGCCCACGCCGCCGTCGACGTGTCGGGGCGACCCTACTGCGTACACACCGGGGAGCCGGATCACCTGCAGCACACCACGATTACCGGCAGCTCGGTGCCCTACCACACCGTCGTCAACCGGCACGTGTTCGAGACGCTTGCCTCCAATGCCCGTATCGCGCTGCACGTGCGTGTCCTCTACGGGCGCGACCCGCACCACGTCACCGAAGCGCAGTACAAGGCGGTTGCCCGCGCGTTGCGTGAGGCGGTCGAACCCGACCCCCGCGTCTCCGGCGTGCCGTCCACCAAAGGTGTTCTGTGACAACACGATCGGTCGTGGTACTGGACTATGGGTCGGGTAATCTGCGGTCGGCCCAACGCGCGCTGCAGCGGGTCGGCGCCTCGGTCGAGGTGACCGCCGACGCGCGCGCCGCGGCGACCGCCGACGGTCTGGTGGTGCCGGGCGTCGGCGCGTTCGAGGCGTGCATGACCGGACTGCGCAAGATCGCGGGCGAGCGGATCATCGCCGAACGGGTCGCCGCCGGGCGCCCGGTCCTGGGGGTCTGTGTCGGCATGCAGATCCTGTTCGCGCGCGGGGTCGAGTTCGGCGTGGAGACCACGGGCTGCGGGCAGTGGCCCGGGGCCGTCACCCGGCTGGACGCCCCGGTGATCCCGCACATGGGCTGGAACGTGGTGAAGCCCGGGCCGGGCAGCGTGCTGTTCGACGGCCTGGACGCGGGCGCGCGGTTCTACTTCGTGCACTCCTACGCGGCGCAGTCCTGGCAGGGCTCCCCGGATGCGGTGCTGACGTGGGCCACCCATCAGGTGCCGTTTTTGGCCGCCGTCGAGGAAGGGCCGTTGGCCGCCACCCAATTCCACCCGGAGAAGAGCGGGGATGCCGGTGCGGCCGTGCTGAGCAACTGGGTCGAGGGACTGTAAAGATGCCGTTGATTTTGTTACCCGCCGTCGACGTGGTCGAGGGACGCGCCGTGCGCCTGGTCCAGGGCAAGGCCGGCAGCGAAACCGCGTACGGCTCGGCGCTGGACGCCGCGCTGGGTTGGCAGCGTGACGGCGCCGACTGGATCCATCTGGTGGACCTGGACGCCGCGTTCGGCCGCGGCTCCAACCGCGAACTCCTCGCCGAGGTGGTCGGCAAGCTTGACGTCCAGGTGGAGCTGTCCGGCGGTATCCGCGACGACGATTCGCTGGCCGCGGCGCTGGCCACCGGCTGCGCTCGGGTCAATCTGGGCACCGCGGCGCTGGAAAACCCACAGTGGTGCGCGCGGGCGATCGCCGAGCACGGCGACAAGGTCGCCGTCGGGCTGGACGTGCAGATCACCGACGGCGGGCACCGGCTGCGCGGGCGCGGCTGGGAAACCGACGGCGGCGACCTGTGGGATGTGCTGGAACGCCTTGACGGCGAGGGATGTTCGCGGTTCGTCGTCACCGATGTCACCAAGGACGGGACGCTGGGCGGCCCCAATATCGATCTGCTGTCCGCGGTCACCGATCGCACCGACACGCCGGTGATCGCCTCGGGCGGCGTGTCCAGCCTCGACGACCTGCGCGCCATCGCTACCCTCACCGGCCGCGGGGTCGAGGGCGCCATCGTCGGAAAGGCCCTCTACGCCGGGCGGTTCACGCTGCCGCAGGCGCTGGCCGCGGTGCGGGAGTAGCGCGGTGGATGTGGACGCGCTCGTCGAAAAGGCATCGGCGATCCTGGACGCGGCGGTACCGCCGTTCTTGGAGGGTCACCGCGCCGATTCCGCCGTTGCCAAGAAGGGCGACGACTTCGCCACCGAAGTCGACCTCGCCATCGAACGCCAGGTCGTCGCCGCCCTGGAAGATGCCACCGGAATCGGGGTCCACGGCGAGGAATTCGGCGGCACGGCCGTCGACTCGCCGTGGGTGTGGGTCTTGGATCCGGTCGACGGCACGTTCAACTACGCCGCCGGATCGCCGATGGCCGCAATCCTGTTGGGCCTGCTGCACGACGGCGAGCCGGTCGCCGGCCTGACCTGGGTCCCGTTCACCAATGACCGCTACACCGCCGCAGCGGGAGGTCCGCTGGTGAAAAACGGTGTCCCGCAACCGCCGCTGGCCCACACCGACCTGGGCGACGCGCTCGTCGCCGTGGGCACGTTCAGCGTCGACTCGCGCGGCCGGTTCCCGGGACGCTATCGGCTGGCGGTGCTGGAGACGCTCAGCCGGGTGTCGTCCCGGTTGCGCATGCACGGCTCGACCGGCATCGACCTCGTCTACGTTGCCGACGGAATACTTGGCGGCGCAATAACTTTCGGTGGCCACGTCTGGGATCATGCCGCGGGGGTCGCGCAGGTGCGCGCCGCGGGCGGGATCGTCACCAACCTGGCCGGCGAACCGTGGACCCCGGCGGCGCGGTCGGTGCTGGCCGCGGCGCCCGGCGCGCATGCCGAGATTCTCGAGATCCTGCGCAGCATAGGCGAACCGGAGGACTACTGACATGTACGCGGATACCGGGCTGGCCGTGCGTGTGATCCCGTGCCTGGACGTCGACGACGGGCGGGTGGTCAAGGGCGTCAATTTCGCCAACCTCCGCGACGCGGGTGATCCGGTGGAGCTCGCGGCGGCCTACGACGCCGAAGGCGCCGACGAGCTGACCTTCCTGGACGTGACCGCGTCGTCGTCGGGACGGGCGACCATGTTGGAGGTGGTGCGCCGCACCGCCGAGCAGGTGTTCATCCCGCTGACGGTCGGCGGCGGAGTTCGCACGGTGGCCGATGTCGACATGTTGCTGCGCGCCGGGGCCGACAAGGTCTCGGTCAACACCGCGGCCATCGCCCGCCCGGACCTGTTGGCGGAGATGGCGCGGCAGTTCGGATCCCAGTGCATCGTGTTGTCGGTCGACGCACGCACGGTCCCCGCGGGGTCGGCGCCGACACCGTCGGGTTGGGAGGTCACCACGCACGGCGGTCGCCGCGGCACCGGGATCGACGCCATCGAATGGGCGGCCCGCGGCGCCGAACTCGGGGTGGGGGAGATCCTGCTGAACTCGATGGACGCCGATGGCACCAAAGCGGGCTTCGACCTGCCCATGCTGCGCGCCGTGCGCGCGGCCGTCACGGTGCCCGTGATCGCCAGCGGCGGCGCCGGTGCCGTCGAACACTTCGCGCCCGCGGTTGCAGCCGGCGCCGATGCGGTGTTGGCGGCCAGCGTGTTTCACTTCCGCGAGCTGACCATCGGACAGGTGAAGGCCGCCATGGTCGCAGAGGGGATCGCCGTGCGATGACGCTCGACCCGAAGATCGCGGCGCGGCTGAAGCGCAACGCCGAGGGGCTGTTCACCGCCGTCGTGCAGGAGCGCGGCAGCGGCGACGTGCTGATGGTCGCCTGGATGGACGACGAGGCGCTGGCCCGCACCCTGGAAACCCGTGAGGCCACGTATTTTTCGCGATCGCGCGGCGAACAGTGGATCAAGGGCGCGACCTCCGGCCACACCCAGCACGTCCACTCGGTGCGACTGGACTGCGACGGCGACACCGTGCTGCTGACCGTCGACCAGGTTGGCGGTGCCTGCCACACCGGCGATCACAGCTGTTTCGACGCCGACGTCCTGCTGGCCCCCGAGGGCTAGCTGGGGGCTAGCTGGGTGCAACGTCCAATCCGTTGGCGGCCGCTATCGCCGCCCGGGCCCATTCGTGGCGGAAGACGGCCGGGGAGATCCGGTCGCGGCGGATGAGCTCGACGTCGATGGCCTTTCCGGCGAGCACCGCGTTGGGCACCCGGAACGAGAAGGCCGTTTCATCGGTGGCGATGGCGAGAATCGCATCGGCGTCGGTGAAACCGTTGGCGCGCATGGTGTCCTCGGCCCACCGCATTGGCTTGAGGCCGCCGAAATTCCTGACGTAGACCACCCAGAGCCGGGTGCCGCGACCGTCGTAGAGCCTGGTGAGCGCCCGCTGCACGGCGTCGGACTCGAGCGGGCCGAGCACACCCGATTGGTCGGTGAGTTGGCTGGTGAGCTTGATGGCCGCGGTCGCGGGGGCGGTGCTGGTGGGCGGCGGCGCCACGGAACGCGAATGCGTATCGCTGGTGGGCTGGTGGGAGTGGTCGCGGACCAGACGGACGCCGACGAGTATCGCCAACCCGACCAGCGCGACGGCAACGATCGCCGCTATCGACGTCGCCGTTCGCCGGCGGGTGCGCGGTTTGGCCGCCGGGGGTGCTTCGCTTCGGGGCGCCGCGATCACTTCCGTCGGTGCGGCAATGACTTCCGTTCGGCCCGCCGCCTCGGCGCCGGTCTTCAGCTGGCTGCCGAGCGCCGCCGCGAAATCCGAGCACGTGGCGTAACGGTCGTCGGGTTTTTTGGCGAGCGCTTTGGCCAGGGCGCCGTCGAGGTCGGCCAATTCAGGCCGGCGCTCACTGACGTGCGGCGGCGGGGTGGACAAATGCTGGGTGATGACGACCGCGGGGTTGGAATGATGAAACGGGGCGGAGCCGGTCAGCAGGTTAAAGGCGGTGCAGCCCAGCGCGTACTGGTCGGCCCGGCCGTCCAGATCCGCACCCTGCAATTGCTCCGGCGCGCAGTAGGCGGTCGTCCCCACCAACATGTTGGTCGCGGTCAGGCCGCTGATCTCGCCGAGTTCCCGGGCGATGCCGAAATCGGCCAGCAGGATCCGTCGGCGGGGCGCGGCCTCGGTCAGCAGGATGTTGGAGGGCTTGACGTCGCGATGCAGCAGCCCGCGCGAGTGGGCGTAGTCGAGCGCGTCGGCGACGGCCGAAATGATCTCGAGGACTTGACTTTTCGGCATTCCCGACGGGTGCTGGGTGCGCAGCAGCTCCGCGGCGTCGGTCCCCTCCACGTAGTCCATCGAGATCCACAGTTGGCCTTGGTATTCGCCGCGATCGTGGATGCCGACGATGTGCTCGTGATACAGGTTCGCGGCCAGGTCGGCCTCGCGGTTGAAGCGTTGGCGGAATTCGTCGTCCGCGGTCAGTTCGCGGGGCAGGATCTTCAACGCGTCGCGGCGGGGCAGCCGCGGGTGCTGCGCCAGATACACCTGGCCCATGCCGCCGGCCCCCAGCCGCCGAACGATCGTGTAGCCGGCGAACACCTCGCCCTCGGCTAAGCCATCGCTTTGCGGCATGTGAGCATGCTACTGAGGTTTCGAATGATCGACGGGGAAGGACTTGCCCGAGGTGGACCGGCCCGCGCTGTATCGACCGAAACCGCCCCTGGCCGAGTATGTCGAATTCTTCGGGCACTGGCGACACCGCGGGTCCACCTACCGAAGCCGAGCGCTGCCGCGCGGCGCGGCCACCATCATCTTCGACGTCGGGCGGCGCCAGCGGCTGGACTTCTACACCGCCGACGGCACCCGCCTGGCGGTTCCGCCCGCGATCGTCATCGGGCCGCACCGCGCGTCGTACATCACGGACATCGCGGCCGACGAACCGGTTATCGCGATCCACTTCCGTCCCGGCGGCGCGTTTCCGTTTTTCGGCATCCCGCAGGGCGACCTGGAGGATGCGCGCGTAGGCCTCGATGAAATGTGGGGGCGCGACGGGCGTGAGCTGCACGAGCGCTTGATCGAGGCCCCGTCGCCGGCCGACGGTTTCGGCGTCCTCGAGGATTTTCTACTGCAACGCGCGCGGTTCAACGTGCGCCGCCACCCGGGTGTGGCCGCCGCGATGGCGGCGATCGAAACCGATCCCTCCCGTCAGATGGCGGAGGTCCGGCGTTTGGCGGGGCTGTCGACCAAGCGGATGATCGGGATGTTTCGGGCCGAGGTCGGCCTGGCGCCCAAGGCGTATGCGCGGGTCCGTCGACTGCAGGCGGCGCTGCGCCGGCTCGACGCGGGCGCGGAGCGCGGCGCGCGCGTCGCGGCCGACACCGGCTACTTCGACCAGGCGCATTTCGTGCGCGAATTCCGGTCGTTCACCGCGATGACGCCGACGCAGTACCGAAGTCAGCCCATCGTGTTGCCCAGCCACGTCCCGACGGAGCGGCACAAATATCCAAGACGGCCGGCGCCGGCACGGCGATGATCGGAGCATGGACAACACCAAACACGCGGTAGCGGCCACCGGATTGCTCACGGCGGCGATGCGCGCCGAAGAAACCGCACGCGACGATCGGCTTTTCACCGACCCGTTCGCCGAACGGCTGGCGGGCGACGACGGCCGGCAGTTGCTCGCCGACGCCGTCGCCGCCACCGGCCAGGCCTCGGCCGAGATCATTATCCGCACCCGGTTCTTCGACGAGGCGCTCGCCGCCGCGCAGCGCGATGGGCTGTCGCAGGTGGTGATCCTCGCCGCGGGGATGGACGCCCGTGCGTATCGCCTGCCGTGGCGCCCGGCCACCACCGTCTACGAAGTGGACCAGCCGCACGTCATCGCGATGAAGGAGGAGCGACTGGCCCGCGAATCGCCCCGCTGCCATCGGGTTGCGGTCGGCGTCGATCTGGCCAACGACTGGCCAAAAGCCTTGCGCTCGAAGGGCTTCGACCCGTCGGGGCGGACGGCCTGGCTCGTCGAGGGATTGCTGCAATACATCGACGCGTCGGCCGTCGACACCCTGTTCGCGCGCATCGACGCGTTGTCGGCCCCGGGCTCTGTGCTCCTGTACGACGTCGTGGGCCGGACGCTGTTGGAGGCGCCGTTTCTCGAGTCGACGCTGCAGTACATGCGGCAACTGGGCGCACCGTGGGTCTTCGGCACCGACACGCCGGGCGCCCTCGCCGAGGACCGCGGCTGGACGGCCGTCGTCACCGACGTGGCCGAACCCGGCAGCAGGTGGAATCGGTGGGAGCACCCCGTCGTGCCGCTGGACGTGCCCGGCGTGCCGCGCGGCTACTTTGTGACGGCGACCAAGCCCTGACGTCGCCGTCGAGTGGCCTGGGAAAGCGGCCGCCGCGGACTTCGATGACAATGGCGGGCGATGTTGAGACGCGTGTCGTGGACGGTGGTGGTACCGCTGCTCGCCCTCGGCACGATGGCGGTGATGTGGGGCCGGGAACTCGAGCCCGTCACGGTCGCGCTCGAGGCGGCGCTGCTGACCGGCGCGGTGCTGGCCGCCGTTCATCACGCGGAGGTGGTCGCCCATCGGGTCGGTGAGCCGTTCGGGTCGCTGGTGCTCGCCGCGGCCGTGACGATCATCGAGGTGGCGCTCATCGTCGAGCTGATGGCCTCCGGCGGCAACGAGGCGGCGACGCTGGCCCGCGACACGGCGTTCGCCGCGCTGATGATCACCACGAACGGGATCGCCGGCCTGTCACTGCTGCTGGGTTCCCGCCGCTACGGCGTGACGCTGTTCAACGCCGAAGGCAGCGGAGCGGCGCTGGCCACGCTCACGACCCTGGCGACGCTGAGCCTGGCGATTCCGGCGTTCACCACCAGCCACGAGGGCAAGGAATTCTCGCCCGGTCAGCTCGCCTTCGCCGCGGTCGCGTCATTGCTGCTGTACCTGCTGTTCGTGTTCACCCAGACCGTCCGGCACCGCGACTTTTTCCTGCCGATCGCGCAGAAGGGCCAAAAACGGCGGTTCGAGGACGAAAGCCACGCCGACCCGCCGAGCAGCAGGGAGTCGTGGACCAGCCTTGCGCTGTTGGTCGTGGCCCTGGCGGCGGTGGTGGGTCTCGCCGAGCAGGAGTCGCCGACGGTCGAGCGCGTGGTGACGGCGGTCGGATTTCCGCAGACGTTCGTCGGCGTGGTGATCGCCGCGCTGGTGCTGTTGCCCGAGACGCTTGCGGCGGTGCGCGCGGCGCGGCGGGGTCGCATCCAGATCAGCCTGAACCTGGCCTACGGCTCGGCGATGGCCAGCATCGGGCTCACCATCCCGGCCATCGCGCTGGCCTCCGTGTGGCTCAAAGGGCCGCTGGTGCTCGGCCTGGGCGCCACGCAGTTGGTGCTGCTGGCGCTGACGGTGGTGATCAGCATGTTGACCGTGGTGCCCGGCCGCGCCACCCGCCTGCAGGGCGAGGTGCATTTGGTGCTGCTCGCGGCTTACGTGTTCCTGGCGATCATCCCGTAAAATCTAAGGGCCGCAGGCAATCTCGCCGAGCTATGCCGACGACCGGGCCCGCAGCGTGGCCAGCGCCTTGTCGGCGTGGGTTTCCATGCTCAATTCGCTGGAGATCACGTCGAGCACGGTGCGATCGGTGTCGATGACAAAGGTCGTTCGCTTGACCGGGATCAACTTGCCCAGCAGACCGCGCTTGACGCCGAATTGCTTGGCGACGGTGCCCTCGGTGTCCGAGAGCAGCGGGTAGTCGAAGTGCTGCGAGTCGGCGAACTTGGCCTGCTTCTGCACGGGATCGACGCTGATGCCGACGCGGTTCGCGCCCACCGCGGCGAATTCCGCGGCCAGGTCGCGGAAGTGACACGCCTCCTTGGTGCAGCCGGGCGTCATCGCCGCGGGGTAAAAGAACAGGACCACGGGTCCATCGGAGAGCAGCGCGCTGAGCTTGCGTGGCGTGCCCGTCTGATCGGGAAGTTCGAAGTCCGCCACGCTGTCACCAGTTTTCATGGCGTCAGGCTACGCGCGAGCCGCTGACCCCGTATCTGGGAGGATGGTTCAGTGCACGCCCACCTCGCCGACGCCATCTCCCGAGAGGACTTTCGCCAGCTCGCGGCCGAGCACCGTGTGGTTCCCGTGACCCGCAAGGTCCTGGCCGACACCGAGACGCCGCTGTCGGCCTATCGCAAACTCGCCGCCGATCGCCCCGGCACCTTCCTGCTGGAATCCGCCGAGAACGGTCGGTCCTGGTCGCGGTGGTCGTTCATCGGCGCCGGATCGCCATCGGCACTGACCGTGGTCGACGGCGAGGCCGTGTGGCTGGGCACGGTCCCGCAGGACGCACCCACCGGGGGCGACCCGCTGGACGCCCTGCAGGCCACCCTCGAGCTGCTGGCCACGGCCTCCCCCCACGAAATCAAGCCGGGGCTGCCGCCGCTGTCGGGCGGCATGGTCGGCTTTTTCGCCTATGACCTGGTGCGGCGCCTGGAACGGCTGCCCGAGCTGGCGGTCGACGACCTCAAACTCCCGGACATGCTCCTGCTGCTGGCCACCGACCTGGCGGCGGTCGACCACCACGAGGGCACCATCACGCTGATCGCCAACGCGGTGAACTGGAACGGCACCGACGAGCGCGTCGACGAGGCCTACGACGACGCTGTCGCGCGCCTGGATGTGATGACCGCGGCGCTGGGGCAGCCGTTGCCCTCGACGGTCGCCACCTTCAGCCGGCCGGAGCCGCGCCACCGGGCCCAGCGCACCGTCGAGGAATACGGCAAAATCGTCGACTACCTGGTCGAGCAGATCGCGGCCGGCGAAGCGTTTCAGGTGGTGCCCTCGCAGCGCTTCGAGATGGACACCGATGTCGATCCGATCGATGTCTACCGCATGCTGCGCGCAACCAACCCCAGCCCGTACATGTATCTGCTGCACGTGCCGAATAGCGAAGGGACGATTGACTTTTCGATCGTCGGGTCCAGTCCGGAGGCGCTGGTCACCGTCACCGAGGGCCGGGCGACGACGCACCCGATCGCCGGGACCCGGTGGCGCGGCCAGAACGACGAAGAGGACCAGCTGCTGGAAAAGGAACTGCTGGCCGACGACAAAGAACGCGCCGAGCATCTGATGCTGGTCGACCTCGGCCGCAACGACCTCGGCCGGGTATGCACGCCGGGGACCGTTCGGGTCGAGGATTACAGCCACATCGAACGCTATAGCCACGTCATGCACCTGGTGTCGACCGTGACCGGGATGCTGGCCGACGACCACACCGCCCTGGACGCGGTGACGGCCTGCTTCCCGGCCGGCACGCTGTCGGGTGCGCCGAAGGTGCGGGCCATGGAGCTGATCGAAGAGGTGGAGAAGACGCGCCGCGGCCTCTACGGCGGCGTGGTCGGCTACCTCGACTTCGCCGGCAATGCCGACTTCGCGATCGCCATCCGCACCGCGTTGATGCGCGACGGCACGGCGTATGTCCAGGCGGGCGGTGGGGTAGTGGCCGATTCCAACGGGCCCTACGAATTCACCGAGGCGACCAACAAGGCGCGCGCGGTGCTCAATGCGATCGCCGCCGCCGAGACGCTGACCGCGCCGGACGTGGGCCGCAATGGCTGATGCCCGGCGGGCCCGGCTGACGATCCGGGTAGCCCAGTTGCTGCTGGTCATCGCCGCCGTGGCGCTGTGGGTGGCGTCGCGGCTGCCGTGGGTGGTGATCCGGTCGTTCGACGGGCTGGGCCAGCCGAAGGAGGTGAGCCTGCCCGGCGCGTCGTGGTCCACCGCCCTGCTGCCGTTGGCGCTGCTCATGCTGGCGACGGCCATCGCGGCGCTGGCGGTGCGCGGCTGGCCGCTGCGGGCGCTGGCGGGGCTGCTGGCGGCCGCGAGCCTTGCCGTCGCGTATCTGGGCGTGAGCCTGTGGGTGATCCCGGATGTGGCGGTGCGCGGAGCCGATCTGGCGCACGTGTCGCTGGTGTCGCTGGTGGGCAGCGAACGGCGCTACTGGGGCGCGGGAATCGCGCTGCTGGCCGCGGTGTGCACTCTGGTCGCCGCGGTTCTGCTGATGCGCTCGGCTTCGGTCTTGGGTTCGGACCGACTGGGCGCAACAAAATATGCCTCGCCGGCGACACGTCGCTCAAATGCGCTACGCGGAGACGCTGACTCGGCGATGCTGGAGGAGCCGGAGACGCCGGAGATGTCGGAGCGGATGCTCTGGGACGCGCTCGACGAGGGCCGCGACCCGACCGATCGGCCCCGCGAGTCCGACACCGAGGGTCGGTGACGGACCGCAAGCCGACGGTCGCTACCCTTCATTGACGTCGTCGAAATCGGCTGTAGACCGTGCGTGACCGTGGGAAGGGAAACGACAGGTATGAGTCCGGCAACCGTGCTTGACTCCATCCTCGAGGGAGTCCGGGCCGACGTTGCCGCGCGCGAAGCGCTTATCAGCCTGTCCGAAATCAAAGCGGCCGCCGCGGCCGCGCCACCACCGCTCGATGTGATGGCCGCGCTGCGCGAGCCCGGCATCGGCGTCATCGCCGAGGTCAAGCGGGCCAGTCCGTCGGCGGGTTCACTGGCGACCATTGCCGATCCGGCAAAACTGGCCCGTGCCTACGAAGATGGCGGCGCCCGCATCATCAGCGTGCTGACCGAGGAACGTCGTTTCAACGGCTCCCTCGACGACCTCGACGCCGTACGGGCCGCGGTCTCGATCCCGATATTGCGCAAAGACTTTGTGGTGCAGCCATATCAGATCCATGAGGCGCGAGCGCACGGCGCCGACATGTTGTTGCTCATCGTCGCCGCGTTGGATCAGTCCGCGTTGGTGTCAATGTTGGACCGCACCGAATCGCTTGGCATGACAGCGCTCGTCGAAGTGCACACCGAACAAGAAGCCGACCGGGCATTGAAGGCCGGCGCCAACGTGATCGGTGTCAACGCGCGCGATCTCGCGACGCTGGAAGTGGACCGGGATTGCTTCGCACGGATCGCTCCGGGGTTGCCCAGCAACGTGATCAGGATCGCCGAGTCGGGCGTGCGTGGGACCGGAGATCTTTTGGCGTATGCCGGTGCGGGCGCCGACGCCGTCTTGGTCGGTGAGGGTCTGGTCAAAAGCGGCGACCCGCGCGCCGCGGTCGCCGACTTGGTCACCGCGGGAACCCATCCGTCCTGTCCGAAACCGGCTCGCTAGGCGTTGACGAGCACGAAACGTTGAACCCGATGAGCCGCCCCCGCGTTGAGTATTGGTGATGGCAGATCTAACCCGCCCGGAGCTTCCGCTTCCGAGCGCGGCCATCGCAGAACCCACCCGCCACGACCCCGATTCGGGTGGTCATTTCGGCGTGTACGGCGGCCGGTATGTTGCCGAGGCGCTGATGGCGGTGATCGAAGAGGTCACCGCCGCTTACGAAAAGGAACGCGTCAACCCGGACTTCCTGGACACCCTCGACGAGCTGCAGGCGAACTACGCCGGGCGGCCGTCACCCCTGTATGAGGCCACTCGGTTCAGCGAGCACGCGGGTTCGGCGCGTGTCTTCCTCAAGCGAGAAGACCTGAACCACACCGGTTCTCACAAGATCAATAACGTGCTCGGTCAAGCCCTGCTGGCCAAGCGAATGGGCAAGACCCGGGTGATCGCCGAGACCGGCGCCGGTCAGCACGGCGTGGCCACCGCCACCGCGTGCGCCTTGCTCGGCCTCGATTGCGTGGTCTACATGGGCGCCATCGATACGGCGCGTCAGGCGCTCAACGTCGCGCGGATGCGAATGCTGGGGGCCGAGGTGGTCTCGGTCGAGACCGGTTCCCAAACCCTCAAGGACGCCATCAACGAGGCGTTCCGTGACTGGGTTACCAACGCCGAGAACACGTACTACTGCTTCGGCACCGCGGCAGGGCCGCATCCCTTCCCGACCATGGTTCGTGATTTTCAGCGAGTCATCGGGCTGGAGACGCGCGCGCAGATCCAGGCTCAGGCCGGCCGGTTGCCCGACGCGGTCGTGGCCTGCGTGGGTGGCGGATCGAACGCTATCGGCATCTTCCACGCGTTTCTCGATGACCCCGGTGTGCGCCTCGTCGGGTATGAGGCGGCGGGCGACGGCGTCGAGACCGGCAGGCACGCAGCGACATTCACCGGCGGGTCGCCGGGCGCGTTTCAGGGATCGTTTTCCTACCTGCTGCAAGACGAGGACGGCCAGACCATCGAATCCCATTCGATCTCAGCGGGTCTGGATTATCCGGGGGTGGGTCCCGAACACGCGTGGCTCAGGGAAACCGGGCGCGCCGAATACCAGCCCATCACCGATTCCGAAGCGATGGATGCCTTTCGGCTGCTGTGCCATACCGAGGGCATCATCCCGGCCATCGAATCCGCGCATGCGGTCGCCGGCGCCCTCAAGCTGGGCAAGGAGCTGGGGCGGGGCGCGATCATTGTGGTGAACCTGTCGGGTCGTGGCGACAAGGACGTCGAGGTGGCTGCGAAGTGGTTCGGCTTGCTGGGCGATGCGGGCGCGCAATGACCGTGGAACAAAGCGAAGCAAGCAGGCTTGGGCCGCTGTTTGAGTCCTGCCGAAAGGATAACCGCGCGGCGCTGATCGGGTACCTGCCCACCGGGTACCCGGATGTGCCGACTTCCCTGAAGGCGATGACCGCGCTCGTCGAATCCGGTTGCGATCTCATCGAAGTCGGGGTGCCCTATTCCGATCCCGGGATGGACGGTCCCACCATCGCCAGGGCCACCGAGGCCGCATTGCAGGGGGGAGTGCGGGTGCGCGATACGCTCGCCGCGGTCGAGGCGATCGCCTCGGCCGGTGGACGCGCCGTGGTGATGACCTACTGGAACCCGGTGCTGCGCTACGGGATTGATGCGTTCGCGCGGGACCTGACGTCGGCCGGCGGGCACGGCCTGATCACCCCCGACCTCATTCCCGACGAGGCCCAGCAGTGGATCGCGGCGTCCGAAGAGCATCGGTTGGATCGCATATTCCTGGTGGCGCCCTCGTCGACGCCGCAGCGGTTGGTGACCACGGTCGAGGCCTCGCGCGGATTCGTTTACGCGGCATCGACAATGGGCGTGACCGGGGCCCGCGACGCGGTGTCGCAGGCCGCACCCGAATTGGTGAGCAGGGTTCGGGCAGTGTCGGACATACCCGTCGGCGTGGGCCTGGGGGTGCGATCGCGTGAGCAGGCCGCGCAGATCGCAAGTTACGCCGACGGTGTGATTGTCGGTTCCGCGTTGGTGTCGGCGCTGGGCGACGGATTGCCGAGGCTGCGCGCCCTGACCGAGGAACTCGCCGAGGGTGTGCGACAGGGGGAGTCCGCGTCATGACGATGTTGCCCACCTATTTCCCGAGCCCGTCGCAGGGCGTCTGGCACTTGGGCCCGTTGCCAATTCGCGCCTACGCGCTGTTCATCATCGCCGGCATCGTGGTTGCGCTGGTGATCGGCGATCGGCGTTGGGTGGCTCGGGGCGGCCAGCGCGGAGTGATCTACGACATCGCCCTGTGGGCGGTGCCTTTCGGATTGATCGGCGGCAGGCTCTATCACCTGGCCACCGATTGGCGGACTTATTTCGGGCCGGGCGGAGCCGGGCCCGCCGCGGCCCTGCGAATCTGGGACGGCGGCTTGGGCATCTGGGGCGCGGTGGCCCTCGGCGCCGTCGGCGCGTGGATCGCATGCCGGCGCCGCGGAATTCCACTGCCGGCCTTCGCCGACGCCGTTGCTCCCGGAATCATCTTGGCGCAGGCCATTGGTCGGCTCGGGAATTACTTCAACCAGGAGCTCTACGGGCGGGAAACCACTCTGCCGTGGGGTCTGGAGATCTTCTACCGTCGCGATCCCGCGGGATACATCGATCCGCATTCGCTCGACGGTGTGTCGACCGGCCAGCTGGCGCTGGTCGTACAGCCGACGTTTCTGTACGAATTGATTTGGAACGTACTGGTATTCGTCGCATTGATCTACCTGGACCGCCGATTCAGCTTGGGCCACGGGCGGTTGTTTGCGGTCTACGTGGCGGGCTACTGCGTCGGGCGATTCTGTGTCGAGCTGCTGCGCGACGACACGGCCACCCACATCGCGGGGATCCGAATCAATTCGTTCACATCGACGTTCGTGTTCATCGGGGCGGTGGTTTACCTCGTTCTGGCGCCGAAAGGCCGCGAGGATCCCGAGAGCCTGCGCGGCACCGATTACGTCGACGAGGAGTTGCCCGAAGCCGAACCCGAGCCCGCGGATGAGCTCGCCGCTGTCGCGTCGGCGTCCGGGGCGGTCACCGGTGCGGCCGCGGATGCGGAAACGACTGATCTCGAGAAAGCCACCGATTCCGAAGCCGCCGAAGAGGAGAGCGTCGAACCTGAAGCCGCCGAGCCGGAAACGGTACAGACTCAGGCCGCTGCCGAAGGCGACGAGGCTGGGGACGAGGAAGCTGAAGCCGAGGAAGCTGAAGCCGAGGAAGCTGAAGCCGAAGAACCTGAGGACGAAGAACCTGAGGCGGAGGCCGAGGCTGAGGCCGTCGAACCTGAAGTCGCGGACTCGGAAACGGTAAAGACTCCGGTTGCTACTGAGGGCGAAGAACCTGAAGCCGACGAGGTCGAAGAACCCGAGGCGGAGGCCGAGGAGGCTGAGGACCAAGAGGCTGAAGGCGAGGAGGCTGAGGACCAAGAGGCTCAAGACGAAGAGGCTGAAGACGAAGAGCCTGAGGCTGAAGTCGCAAAGGCCGAGACCGAAGAGCCTGAAGCCGGGGAGGTCGAGGCTGAGGCTGAGCCGGAATCCGCGGATGCCGAAGCGCCGGAGGCCGTAACCGACGAATCCGAAAGCACCGAGCCTGAAGTCGCGGAGGCCGAGGCAGCCGTTGCGGAGGCGGAAGCGGAAACTGCGGAGCCCGACGACGCGGAGGCGGAAGCGGTCGTGACCGAGGCCGCGGCAGCCGAAGCCGAGGATTCGGAAGCCGAAGAGCTTGAAGCCGAGGAGCCCGAAGCCGACGAGCCCGAAGCCGAGGAGCCCGAAGCCGAGGAGCCCGAAGCCGAGGAGCCCGAAGCCGACGAGCTCGAAACCGAGGAGTCCGAAGCCGAGGAGCCGGAGGCGGCGACCGAAAACGAGACCGCGGACGAAGAGCCCGAAGCCGACGACACCGAGGCCGACGAAGAGCCCAAATCCGAAGAGCCGCAGGCAGAGTCGGAATCTGAGGAGCCGGAAGCAGAGGACCGAGAAGAGGCGGAGGAACCCGCGGCGGAGGAACCGGCAGACGCCGATGTTGCGGCGGAAGCCGAGTCCGGCTCCACTCGGCGGCGCCTGCGCTTTCGGCTTCGCAACCGAAGGGGGCGTTGAGGTCAATCCTCGTCCAACGTCGAGTCGTTGCGCGAGATGTGTGGATTTCCGCCCAACGAGTCGACGTTGGCGCACCAGTGGGGCATGCTGAGGACGTGACTGATCAGCCGTGGCACGACGCTGGGTCCGACCCGGCGGCGCAACCGCCGCCTCCGCCCGCGCCGGGATATCCACCGCCCAATCCGCAATATCCCGCGCCCGGCCCGTACTACGACCCGACCGCGCCCTTCGGCCGCCATCCGGTAACCGGACAACCGTTCTCGGACAAGTCGAAGACCACCGCGGGCCTCCTGCAGCTGCTCAGTTTGGTCGGCGTCGGCGGGATCGGCCGCTTCTACATCGGTGACGTCGGCGTGGGCGTCGCCCAGCTGCTGGTGGGCTGGCTCACCTGCGGGGTCGGGCTGATTTGGAGCATCATCGACGCGATTTTGATATTGACCGACAAGGTCCCCGACCCGCAGGGTCGCCCGCTGCGCGATGGAACCTAGTCCCGCTTCCCCGACCCTGAGCCGCCGTCATCGCATGTATGCCGCCGCCGGGGGTGGCGCGCTGCTTGCCGGCGCACTCGGCTACGTGGGCTTCGTCGACCCGCACAACACACACTCGTTGTATCCGCAGTGCCCGTTCAAGTGGCTCACCGGCTGGAATTGCCCCTTCTGCGGCGGGCTGCGGATGACGCACGACCTGCTGCACGGCGACCTCGTCGCCACCGTCAACGACAACCTTTTCCTGCTGATCGGTATCCCGGCGCTGGCCGGATGGATCGTGCTGCGCCGGCGTCAGGGGCGGCCCTGGCTCTCGGTGCCCGCGGTGGTGACCGTCGTCGTCGCGGCGGCGGTGTGGACGGTGACCCGCAACCTGCCTGGATTTCCACTGATCCCGACGATTCTCAGCGGGTAACAGTGGCGCCACCGTCGGGTCATCCCGATAACAAAGAGCACGACTATGCTGGGTCGCCGTGAGTAGACGCGGAAAGATCGTCTGCACCCTTGGTCCTGCAACCGAATCGGACGAGTTGATCCTGGCGCTGGTCGAGGCCGGAATGGACGTCGCCCGAATGAACTTCAGCCACGGCGACTACGCCGACCACAAAGCCGCCTACAACCGGGTACGGGCCGCCTCGGACGCGACCGGCCGCGCGGTCGGCGTGCTGGCCGACTTGCAGGGCCCCAAGATCCGGCTCGGGCGCTTCGCCACCGGGCCGACCTACTGGGCCGACGGTGAAACAGTCCGGATCACCGTCGCCGACTGCGAAGGCAGCCACGACCGGGTGTCGACCGCCTACAAGAAATTGGCCAAGGACGCCGTCGTCGGTGACCGGATTCTGATCGACGACGGCAAGGTCGGGCTGGTGGTCGAGGACATCGACGGCGACGACGTGGTCTGCACCGTCGTCGAAGGCGGCCCGGTGAGCAACAACAAGGGCATGTCGCTACCCGGCATGAACGTGTCCGCCCCCGCCCTGTCGGAGAAGGACATCGAGGATCTCACCTTCGCGCTGAACCTCGGCGTCGACCTCGTCGCGCTGTCTTTCGTGCGCTCGCCGTCGGATGTCGAGCTGGTCCATGAGGTGATGGATCGGATCGGGCGGCGGGTGCCGGTGATCGCCAAGCTCGAAAAGCCCGAAGCCGTCGACAATCTCGAGGCCATCGTGCTGGCCTTCGACGCCATCATGGTGGCCCGTGGCGACCTGGGCGTCGAGCTCCCCCTGGAAGAGGTTCCGCTGGTGCAGAAGCGGGCCATCCAGATCGCAAGGGAGAACGCCAAACCCGTCATCGTGGCGACTCAGATGCTCGACTCCATGATCGAGAACTCGCGACCCACGCGCGCCGAGGCCTCCGACGTCGCCAACGCGGTGCTCGACGGCGCCGACGCGCTGATGCTGTCCGGCGAGACCGCGGTGGGCAAGTACCCATTGGCGGCCGTGCGGACGATGTCGCGGGCGGCGTAGGAGATCACGCCGCGCTTGGTGCGCGGCACATGCGTCAACGGCGGAGCGGCCGTGGAA